>DASTDQ010000200.1:0-10817 GCA_035710305.1 Vicinamibacterales bacterium
CTAGCCGCCGGTGCGATCGAGAAGGTAGCCAAGGGCGCCCACGATCACCAGGACGACGAGGACCGTTGCGGTTACGGCAAACGCCACCATCGCGCAGCCTCAGAAGGACTTGCCCAGGAAAGGAAGCATTCGACCCGCGTACAGCACCGCGAGCCACGCCGAAAGGGACAGGACGGCCATCGCCTTGTCGGCCACGCCCGCGTCGAACACGGCGCCTTCGCGATGCGGCCAGGCCTTGCCAAATACCGTCAGGTACAGGAAGTTCGCACCCGCGATCACAAGGAAAACGACCTTCCACAAGAACGGGTCGCTCGTCGCGTACTGCCCGGGCTGCCCAACGAAGAAGAACATCCCGGTAATGAGATTGGCGCCAAGGCCAAGCATGCCCCAGGGCAACAGCCGGTGCACGTCCCCGAAAGAGACCCGCTTCATCACGCCGAGGATCCGCAGGTTCACCGCCAGCAGCACGCCGAACGAGAGGGCGAGACCCAGGAAGTGAATCGCTTCGGCCGCCGGCCAGACCCACGTGCTGTACACCGCCACCTGACCGATCGCCGAGGTCATGAATCGTTTCGGATCGCCGGCAGGCTCCCCGGCCGCGTCTGCGGCACGTATCTCCGGGTGCCGGATCTCGCCGCCAAGCGTCGCCGCGCGACCCATGAGCACGAGGGCCAGGAGCAGGAGCACCGTCGCGACGGGCACGAGCCCTTGTCCCGCGCGGCCGTGCCGCCTCCACTGCCACAAGGCAAGCCACGCGACGAATCCCGCGAACTCGATTACCGCGAACCCGATGAGCGCCGCGTCCTGGTGGACCATCACGGCGTCCCTCGAGACCTCCGGCACCTCCTGCAGCTGGAATTGCGCCGCAACGCCGCTGACGTAGACAGGAAGCGTCAGGACCGCGATCACGAACAGCAGTTCCAGCCCTACGTGCTTCAGGTGCTCGTTACGCCGGACGTACGCCAGGAGCAACACGCCGAGTGCCGCGACCGATCCGACAGTCGGCACGTGGTTCATCAGGAGGTGCAGATGGGCGAGATTCACGGGGGCTACACGATGAGATAGGCGAGAAGACGGCCCGCGGTCACGGCGCCAGTCCACGCGAGGATCGAGGCGATGGCCAGCAGGCGCGCGCGCCCGTCGGCCTCGCCCTGTTCCGATCCGCCGCGGATCACCAGCGAGCGAAGCGGCAGCAACGTGGCGACGCTCGCGACAACCAGCAGCATCTTGACGAAGAATGGCAACGCCGTTCCCAGGGTCGTCGCGTTCTTGACGAAGAGCAGGACCCCGGTCACGAGATTGACGAACAGACCGATGGCGAGCGTCGGAAAGACCCAGCGGTAGGCGGAGAGAGGAATGCTCCGGCCGATGCCGAGCAGGCGTAAGTCGAGCACCCAGCTGGCGCCGACCAGGACCGCCATTCCCGCCGTGTGAAGCGTCAGGACCGTCGGCAGCGACCAGATCGACGGCGACTCCTGCAGCCAGACGGCCAGCGAGGTCGATTCAAGCCAGGACAGCACGACTAGTGGTATGTCCTTCGCGGATTACTACCGGCCGCTCCGTCGTCGCGGCCGGAAGATCGCGGTCGAAGCTCGTTGTTCGCGGTACTCTTCCAGTTGATGCAGTCCACTAGTGCCGGTACTGGCTGCTGGCTTCTCTTTGCTCGTTATCCGTGCAGCTTCCGCGCTCGCCGATGATCGTGTTGCCGCCCGTATTCCGCATGATGACCGTCGGCATGACCCACGGTTTCAGAAGCACCACCGGGTCCTCGACGGTGACGTCGTAGGTAATCTGGTTCCCGGCCCTGGTGAACTTCTCCACGACCCGCATCTGATCGGAGTGGAACCACCCGCCGCGCGCCAGCCAGGTTTCGTCGGAGAAGCCGATGGAGTCGAGGACGAGCGTGTCGCCCTCCCACCTGCCGACCGTGTAGCCCATGTAGGTGTAGTTGTTGGCCCGCTGCGGATTGTGCGGCTTCCCGTCGATCGGGACCATGCGGAACTCCGCGTACCCGCCCGCGCCGTCAACACCGCCACGGTAGATCATCGTGATGTCGGTATCGGTGTGGAAGATTCTTGCCGGCGGTCCCTGCCTCGGAACACCGAGCGGGAGGCAGGACCCGACCGGGTCGTACTTGTTCGTCCACTGGTCGAGCTCGATGACCTTGTTCCAGTACTCCGGCTTGTACATCGGCTGATTCTGGCCGAGCCGCGACGTGGACATGAACACCCAGTCGATGCTCTGGTTCGTCCACTCCATGCACGTCTTTGGCTGGAACGGCGTGCACCGCCGGAACATGTTGCCCACCTGCCAACCCGTACCCTGGACGCCGGAGCCGGTGATGAGGCCGCCTCCCTGCCAGGAGCCCGTCAGGTCAGGTTTCCCGCTGGGCAGTCTGGGCGTCGGCGCGTTCGGATCCACCGCTGGAGCCCCGCCACCGCGGCCACCCTGCCCACCCTGCGCGGCCAGAGACACACCGACGACGAACAGGACTGCCGCCGTGCACGCGAGAACGATGATTCGCTGCTTGCTCATCGCCGAATCCTCACTTTCCAGCCTTCTGGATACTGTCCGGAACCGGCACGATGACGTATATCTGGCCGATCTCGGTCACTTTCGAGGTCACGTTGCGAGCGGCCGTGCCGTTCTTGCGCTCGACGGTCGTGGTTGGTATTAAAGCGTCGATCTTGAACAAGGGATTGTTGAAGTCCGCCCACTTGCTGTACACGAACTCGGTCGTGTCCTTCCCGTTCGTCACTACGACCCGCTCGGCGAGGTAGTTGACGAGCGTCGCGGTTGCCGTCGCGCCAGGAACATCCGGGACGGGGAACGTGAGCACCGCCTTCTCCCCTTCCCACGTCAGCGTTGTCGTCCCCTTCACGCCGGCGGCGGCCTGCCGATCGAGAAGGGTGGCCGGGTTCTGGCCAAAGGACTGCAACGGGTGCATCCCTGCGGCGGCAGCGAGCGCGGCCTTGGGAGCTCCGTGCGGGCTGGCCCAGAGACGAATCCGGCGCTCGGTCAGCGTTTCAGGGCGTGGTGTTGACTTGCCCTTGCCGGGAATCAGTTCCGCGCCCACGATGTCGTCGTCCCAGGCGTAGTCCCCACTCATGTTCTCGACGACCGAGTAGGTCTGCTTGCTCTTGAGCGTGCACGCGATGTCCGTCCGGTATCCCGGGAGCAGGTAGTTCGCCTGAAGGTGATACCTCGTCAGCGTGCAGGGCTGGCCGTTCACCTGGATCGAACCGCCCGCGCCGTGGTAGTCCATCGTCTTGATCAGTTCGGACTCGGCGCCGCTCCGCAGCATCCCCATGTGCCAGGTCCAGTTGAAGAGGACCGACTTCAAGTCCTTGGCTCCGGGCTCTGGCGTAAACGCGCCCGCATCACCTCGGCCACGCCCCTGAGGCGCTGCGGCTCCACGGCCTTGCGGCGCTCCGGCGCCCCGGCCCTGCGGCGCGGCACCCTGGCCCTGCGGTGCTCCGCCTCCCTGGGCCTGCGCGCCGCCGTACTCCACCTGGCTCATCGCGACAAGAAGAACGAGCACACCTGTCGCGAGAGTTCGTCGTTCAGACATCGCCAACCCCCGGGTTCTGTTAGTCCGTTCCGTCGCCGAAGTAGAGCAGGATGTTGCGGTCCCCGAGCTGGAGATTCCTGATGAAGCCCGCGGGGTTCCCGTTCCTCGCCGGAAGGACCGTCACTTTGAGGACCTCGCCAGGCTTCATCGAGGTCTTGTTGATTCCCTCGCGTGTCAGCGTCTGCACGGAGGCCGTGGTGAGAATCCAGTCGGTCACCTTGCCCTTGACCTTCTTGTCCGGAACTGAGAGCTCGATGCTCGCGTGCGGATTTGTAAAATTCAACTTCTTGAGCCGGCCTTCCAGGACGATCTCCTTATTCAGGTCGTACACGCCCGCGACGGCATGATGGGCCTGGAGCCCGGCACCGACCATCAGGAATCCGGACAGTATGGCCAACCCAACGGCGAGTCTTTTCATAGCAGCTGCTCCATTTCCGTGATTTCACGCGGATCGTAGCACATCGGCAGCCATCCGATCAGCCTGGAGGGACTGCGGTGGACCGCCCCTCAATAGGGCACGTCGATGAGCCGATCTCCTTCCCGCATGTCCTTCTCGAGCAACTCCAGCAGTGCCTTGGCGGCGGGGCCTGGCTTGCCGTCGCCAATCGGCCGGCCATCCCACTCGACGATCGGCGCGACCTTCACGGAGCTGCCGAACAGGACCATCTCGCGCGCGGCGCGCGCGGCAGCCACGGGGATGTCGCACACCTCGACACCGGTCAGGACGTGACCCACGAGTCCCTGCGCGAGCTCCAGTACTCGTCGCGACGTGCATCCCGCCAGCACGCGCTCGAACTTCGGATGACGAAGCACTCCGTCGTCTGTGACGAATGCGAGGTTCATGTTGGAGCTCTCGCCGACGAACCCGGACTCGTCGATGAACACACCGTTGTCCAGCCCGGCCTCCTTCGCTTCCATCTGCATGAGGACGTTCGGCAGATAGTTGGTTGCCTTGGTGATGGCGTACAGCGGCGGCTTGATTGGATAGGTCGTCGTCATCACGCGCAGGCCTTCGGTGTACCAGCGAGCCGAGTAGGACAATCCTCCGAAGATCATCACGAAGAAGCCTGGCTCGGCTCCTTGCGCCGGACTGAGCTCCAGGCTGCCAGGTCCCGAAGACAGCCAGTACCGGATGGCACCATCGCGCAGGCCGCTGGCAGCGGTCGTCTTGACGATGATCTCGCGCATGTCTTCGCGCGAACCGGCGAGCCTGAGCTTGGAACGTTCGGCGGAACCGAGGAATCGATCGAGATGCGCCTCGAGATCGTAGATGCGGCCGTTCACGAGCCCTGCGGTATCGAAGATGCCATGGCCGCGGTGGACCATGTGATCGTCGAAGGGGATCACCATCAAGGCAGGGTCGGTGACGATGCCCCCGAGCTGGCTGGAATAGAAGGCGGAGAACTTGACGGGTTGTTTCGTCCGAAGCCCGCGCAAGCCCGCGAGCACATCGTCGGCGTTCAGCACCGGAAGATTGATCGAGACAGGCATGCCTTCACTGTATTCTAGTGGACCGTATCAACTGGTTCGGTAGTGGGCACAACCAGCCACCGAGCGCGACCTGGCGGCCGCGACAACGGAGCGGCCGCTACTGATTCGGGAGTTACGCTCCACTAGTCAGCCCCTCCGCGGCGTGCTGTCGTTCGCTACTCGACTCGCAGCGCGGCGATTGGATCGAAACGCGTCGCGCGGCGAGTGGGCAGGTAGCTGGCCAGACCGGCGGCGGCGATCAGGGCCGCGGAGACGGAGACGTAGGTCGCCAGGTCGAACGGGCTGACGCCGAACAGCAGCACCGACATCCAGCGCGCGAGCGCGACGGCACCCGCCAGACCCAGGGCCACGCCGACCAGCGTCAGCGCCAGGCCTTGCCGCATGAACATCCCGCCGATCTCGCTGCGCTGCGCCCCGAGCGCCATCCGGATGCCCACCTCGCGCGTGCGCTGGGAGACGACGTAGGACATCAGGCCGTAGATGCCGATCACGCCGAGCAGCAGCGCCATGACGCCGGCGACGGCCAGCATCACGAGCGTGAACGACGTGCGCGCCAGCGAGGCGCCGTAGTAGTCCCCCATCGTGCGCACGTCGGCCAGCGGCAGCTCCGGATCGACCGCCCAGACGGCCCGCTGCACGTCGGCCAGCAGACCCGCCGTGCCGGCGCGCTCGCTGCGCAACACGAAAGACACGTTACGGGCAACCGCGAGGTCCGTCAGAACGGGGAGATACACCGTCCCGCCGGCTGGCTCGCTCACGCCACGGTTGTGCACGTTGCCCACGATGCCGACCACCTCGCGCCAGATGTTCAGGCCCGATCCGCCACGCAGGCGTTTGCCGAGCGCCGCTGCGGCACCTCCCCATTCCCGCCGTGCGAGATCCTCCGAGATCAGCGCGACGGCGCGTGGCTCGTAGAGATCTGCCCAGGAGAAGTCTCGCCCGGCGACGATCGACGTGCCCATGGTGGCGAAATAGCCCGGCGACACGAAGTGGAAGGCGCGGTTCTGAGGCAGCTCGCCTCTGGACGTCGAGCCTCCCTGCGTGACGAGCAGGTCGGTCGCGGCGTCGCCGAATTGCATCGGAAGCTCGGAGGCGTAGGCGACCGACTCGACGCCAGGCAGCGCCGCGATGCCCTCCAGGATCGCGTGCTGCCGGCGCGCCGTCAGCACCGGGTCCGGCAGCGACGATGGCGGGATCGTGACGCGCAGCGTCTGGATCGCGTTCGGTCGCATGAAACCAGGATCCACGCGGCCCAGCTCGCGGAACGTCCGGATCATCAGTCCGGCGCTGACGAGCAGCGCGAGCGACAGGGCCACCTGCACGACGACGAGCGCGCTTCTCGCCCGCAGGTGCTCGCGGCTCCCGCTCGATCCGCGCGACTCGGATCGCAGGTCCGCCGACAGTTGCGGCCGGGCGTAGCGGAGAACCGGCAGCAAGCCGAAGAGCAGCGCGGATAAAAACGAGACGACGCCGGCAAACAGCAGTACCGGCCGGTCGATTGCGATCTCGTCCATCCGCGGCAGACTGGACGAACCGAGAGTCCGCAGGACCCGCAGGCCAGCATACGCCACGGCCACGCCCAGGGCGCCGCCGGCCAGGCCAAACACGACGCTCTCGGTCAGCAGCCCGCGCGCGATGCGCCCCCAGCTGGCGCCCAGGGCGGCGCGTACCGCGAGCTCCCGCTGGCGGCTCTCTGTCCGGACCAGGATGAGGTTAGCCACGTTGGCGCACGCCACGAGGAGCACGAGACCGAGCGTCGCCATCACGACCCACAGCGTGTTGCCTGCGTCACCTACGACCTCCTGCTTGAGCGGCAGAAGCAAAGGCTCCCACTTCGCACCGTCCAGCTGCGCCCTCGTGAACCCCGGCATGACCGGAAAGGCGTCGGCCGCGATCGGCAGCAGACGGGCAATGTCCGCAGACGCCTGCTCGATCGTCGTGCCCGGCTTCAGGCGCGCAAGGCTCGGCCAGCCGAAGCCGCCGGCGAACACGCGCGCGCGATCGAGCTGCACGGGCGCGATCAGGTCCACGGAGCGCTGGTCGAGGAAGCGGAAGCGCTGCGGCATCACGCCGATGATGTCGTGCGGCGACCCGTCTAACACCACGGTCTGCCCGAGCACGGACGGATCACCGCCGAACCGCCGCTGCCAGTAGCCGTACATCAGCACCGCCGTCGGCCGGCGGCCCGGTTCGTCGTCGGCTGCTGTGAAGTACCGGCCCAGGAGCGGCTCGACGCCGAGCACGGGCAGGATGTCGGCGGTCACCCGCAGTGCGATGACGCGCTGCGGCTCCCCGCCTCCGAGGACGTTGACCGCCTGCACCCTCCACATGCCGACGCGCTCGAGCGTGCGGCTCTGGTCGCGCGCGGTGAGGTAGAGATACGGAGCCGATTCCAGGTCGGCGATCTGCATGGCTCGAGACGTCAGCGACACCGAGATCAGCCGGTCCGCGTCCGGATAGGGCAGCGGCCTGATCAGCACGGCGTTGATCACGCTGAAGATGGCCGTGTTCGCCCCGACCCCGACGGCAAGCGTCGCCAGCACCGCGACGGTGACGACCGGCGTGCGCCGCATCGACCGGAGGCTCAGACGGACGTCCCGCGCCAGCGTCTCGAGCAGCGGCAGGCCGCGCTGCTCGCGATGGGCCTCCTGCGCGCGGGCCACCGCGCCGAAGTCACGCCGGGCCGCCAGCCGCGCGGCTTCAGGAGACAGTCCGCGTGCGCGGTGCTCCGCCTCGAGCGATTCCAGGTGCTGGGCCAGCTCGATGTCCATCTCGCGATCGAGCCGCCGGTAGCGCAGCAGGCTCCAGAGCCTCGTCAACATGGCCGGGCCTCAGCGATTCTCGGGCGCGGGGTTGCGCAGGAACCGGTCCATGAGGGAGACGGTGTGCGACCAGCTTTCCGTCTCCTCGGCGAGCTGGCGCTTTCCGCGGGGCGTCAGCTCGTAGAACTTCGCTTTCCGGTTGTTGTCGGAGGTCCCCCATCGCGACCGGATCCAGCGGCGCTGCTCGAGCCGCACGAGCGCCGGGTACAGCGTCCCCTGGTTGAGATCGAGGATGCCCTCGGAGATCTGGAGGATGCGCTTCGCCAGGCCGAAGCCGTGCTGCGGCCCCATGGTTTCGAGCGTGCGGAGGACCATCAGGTCGAGCGTGCCCTGGAGGACTTCTTTTGACATCTAGTGGTATGTCTTTCGAGAATTGCTACCGGCCGCTCCGGTGTCGCGGCCGGAGAATCGCGGTCGAAGCTCGTTGTTCGCGGTACTCTTCCAGTTGAAACAGTCCACTAAACGACCATGGATCGTCTCATTTAGAATGTCAACAGGAGTCACGCCCTGATTCGTGAGAGCGCCGCTTCGCGCGGTGCAGGCCATTTCTCCGCGGCGATCGTCTACACTCGGGATGATGAAGCGTATCGCCCCACTCCTCGCATTGCTGGTCCTCGCGTCGTGCGACGAAGGCTCCACTACGGGCCCGACCACGACCGCACCCTATTCGCAGACCGATCTCGTCGTCGGCACCGGCGCGACGGCGGCCAACGGCAATCTGGTCACTGTCGCGTACACAGGTTGGCTACATGACTCGAGCCGCCCCGATTCGAAGGGCGACCAGTTCGACTCGAGTGCCAGCTTCCCGTTCCGCCTCGGCACCGGCGCCGTGATTCAGGGTTGGGACATGGGCGTCGTCGGCATGCGCGTCGGCGGGCAGCGCCGGCTGGTGATTCCGCCCGAGCTCGCCTACGGCAACACGAGCCCCGGGGCAGGCATCCCGCCCAACGCGACGCTCGTCTTCGACATCACGTTGAACAACGTCCAGTAGCCGACAGCGAGCCACCGGGCTCGCGGCTACTGTTCGAGGGCCTGATACACGAGCGTCGGGAACACTGTCCTGATATCCGTCGAGTTCGGCAGCAGCTGAATCATCAGCAGCATGACGAGCCGTGCCTCCGGATCGACGCGATAGACAGTGCCGTAGGCGCCGCCCCATCCGAAGGCTCCCTCCGAATCCATGCCGTTGGCGCCGTACCGATCCGTCGTCTGGAAGCCGAGCCCGAACCCGAGTCCGGCCGCGGAGTGCAGCGTGCCGACCTGGTTCGTGGTCATGAGCTTGACGCTCCGCGATGACAGGACGCGGACGCCATCGAGCTCGCCGCCGCGGCGGATCATTTCGAGAAACCGTCCGTAGTCGCGAGCCGTCGAGAGCAGGCCCGCACCCCCGGCGAAGCTGCGTCGTGGACCATCGACGTAGTTGCCCTGCCCTCTCGGGCCGTCGGGCGCCCGGGCGATCAGCCCGTCAGCGCCGCTGGCGTAGACGGCCGCCAGCCGAGTTCGCTGCGCGGCAGGCAGGAAGAACTGCGTGTCGGTCATCCGAAGCGGTTCGGTGATGCGCGTCCTGACGAACGCGTCGAGCGGCATTCCCGACGCCCGCTCGACGACACAGCCCAGGATGTCGGTGTTGTAGCCGTACACCCACTGCTCCCCTGGCTGGGCCACGAACGGCAGCGTCGCCAGGCGCTCCATCGTCGAGCAGACGGGCTCGTCCTTGTCGGCGGTGTACCACCCGAAACCGGCGGCGGGGCCGAGGCCCTTGGCCTCGTACTGGGACGCAATGGCGGGTTCGGTGCCGTACGAGATGCCGGCCGTGTGCGTGAGGAGGTCGCGAATGGTCATCGCACGCTTCGCCGGCGCCGTCGAGCCTCCGGCAGCGACTGTCGTCTTCGCGAACGGCGGAATCGTGCGGCTGACCGGGTCGGCGAGCGTGAGCCTGCCTTCCTCGGCGAGCGACAGGATTGCCACGCTGGTGATTGCCTTGGTCTGCGAGGCGATGCGGAAGATGGTGTCGGCCGTCATCCGTCTTCCGGCTTCCTTGTCGCTCCACCCGACGGCACGTTCGTAGACCGGCTGACCGTCGCGAAGGACGAGGGCGACGGCGCCGGCGATCCGGTTTTCGTCCACGTATCGCTGCAATGCGCTGTCGATTCGCGCGACGCGTTCAGAGGCAAGCCCGGCTTTCGCGGCGACGGCCGCGCGCGGCGGGGTGCTTTGGGCCGTCAGCGCGACAGCGGCGGCAGCGATCGCCGCGACGGCCAGCCATGTGAACAGTGTCTTCGCTCGCATCGGGCCCTCCCCTCCTATCTACCCTTCTTCTTCCGCTTGCCGGCAATGATGCCCCACGCCTCGCGCAGGTGGATCTGCAGCGCATCGTCCCGGATCTGATTCAGCTCGATCCCGACCCATCCACCCGCCCCCACGTACGGCGGCTTGAAATACGTCCTGGGGGCGTCCTCGATCAGGAACGGCTGCAGGCCGTCTTTCACGGGCACCCACAGGGCGAGGCGGCCGTCCTCGTGATGGTGGTCCGAGAACATCGCGAAGACGCCCTCGTCCTTCTCGACAAAGAACGTCGGCGTGCCGTGCGAGAGCTTTTCCGCCACGCTCGGCAGCTTCGCGCACATGCGCCGGACTCGAGCCAGCTGCGCGTCGCGCCCCTTCCGGCCGCCGCCCATCTTGTCGCGCGCAGCGATCCGATCCGCGTGAAACCTCGCGATGCGTTCGATCAGCTTCTCGGGAACGGGTTCGTCGAGGGGCAGGCGGAGCGTGCCCTTGCTGCGCTCGTACGGCGCCAGCTCTTTCCCGAACGCCGCGGCAAGGGCGTCGGTCGCGGGATAGAGCGAGTAGTGTTTCGTCCACCCGGCGAAGTACATCAGGTAGGTACCGTTCAACGTGTACCCCGGAACCTGATACGAGAGGACTTCCTCGGC
>DASTDQ010000201.1:0-2421 GCA_035710305.1 Vicinamibacterales bacterium
GGCTCGGACTCGAGCTGACGCAGCAGCAGTGACCAGCGCGCCCCCGCCTGCGCCAGGCTGGCCGACAGCTGCCGGGCATCCACTCGTACGATCCAGTCCGCACCGGATCGACTCAGGTCGATGGTACGGCGACGACCGCCCGTTTCGACCTCGAACCTCACTCGCGAAGTCCTTCGACCCTCGCGCGAGCCTTCCAGCCCCGGACGACGGGACCCATCCGTTGGAGGGCCTGAATCGACCGGGTCGCCTGGGCAACCGCCTGGGGGGAGTGAGAGGCCTCGACGAGGCACGCAGCCACGGCTGCGACCTCTTCGAAGGACGGATCGGCGGCTCCAAACGGCTCTCCGGCGCGCTGTTGCAAGAGTTCGTCCAGAAAGCCGGTGTGAAACCGGGCTTCGACGAATTCCGGGCGGGCCAGCAGCCACTTGAAGAACGGGAGCGTCGTGCGAATCCCGTGCACTTCGTACTCGTCCAGCGCCCGCCGCATGCGCGCCGTCGCCTGGGGCCGGTCTTCACCCCACGAAACCAGCTTCGAGAGGAGCGGGTCGTAGAAGATCGGCACGTCCGATCCCGCTTCGACACCGCTGTCATCGCGAATGCCGGGGCCGTCGGGAACCCGCAGCCCGGTGATTCGGCCTGGCGAGGGCATGAAGCCGGCATCGGGGTCCTCCGCGTAGACCCGGCATTCAATGGCGTGGCCCAGCGGTACCAGGGTGTGGCTCGACGGCAGCGTGAGCGGTTCCCCCTGAGCAAGCCTGACCTGCCAGCTCACGAGGTCAACGGAGGTGACCATCTCGGTCACGGGGTGCTCGACCTGCAGCCGCGCGTTCATCTCCAGGAAGTAAAAACGCCCGTCCTCGTCGAGCAGAAATTCCACCGTCCCCGCGTTCGTATATCCCGCTGCCTTCGCGACGGCGACGGCAGCCTCGCTCAATCGGTCGCGCAGCTCCCGGGACACGACCGGCGAGGGCGACTCCTCCACGACTTTCTGGTGACGCCGCTGAATCGAGCATTCGCGCTCGACGAACGCCTGCACGGCGCCGTGACGATCTGCAAGGATCTGCACCTCGATGTGGCGCGGCCGCGTCAGCCGGCGCTCGATGTAGACGGCTGAATCTCCAAACGCGGTGGCAGCCTCGGAGCGGGCCGTGCGGATCGCGCTTCGCAGTTCCTCTGGACGCGACACGAGCCGCATGCCTTTGCCCCCGCCGCCGGCAACCGCCTTGACAAGCACCGGGTATCCGATCCGGGTTGCCGCTCTCGCCATTTCGTCGTCGGTCGCCTCGGGCCCGTACGGTTCCTCCGTCCCCGGCACGACCGGCACTCCCGCGGCGGAGGCGATCTTCCTCGCGGTCGTCTTGCTGCCCATGCGGCCGATCGCTTCAGGCGTGGGACCGATGAAGACGAGACCAGCGTCCCGGCACGCGGCGGCGAACGCCTCGTTCTCCGACAGGAACCCGTAGCCGGGATGTACTGCATCGGCGCCGCTCGCGCGCGCGGCGTCGAGGATGCGATCGATGCGAAGGTAGCTCTCGCCGGGAGGATCCGCGCCGATCGCCACGGCTTCGTCGGCCATGCGGACGTGGCGCGACGCGCGATCGCAGTCGGAGAACACGGCCACCGAGGGAACGCCCAGGTCACGGCACGCGCGAATGACGCGGACCGCGATCTCCCCGCGGTTGGCGATCAGGATCTTGCGCAAGACCTCACCGATTCTAGCACTCGCGTGAGGTCTCGCCCGGGTCCGAGGCTTGGGAGCATCGCGCATTCGAGGTACTCTGTCGCGCGATGAATGTGCGCGCCCTCGTACTTGTGCTGATGCTCGTGTGCTTCCCGTCGGCCGCTGCCTCGAATCCTCAAGACCCAGGCACGCAAGGTACCACGCCGGACCCGCCGCCGGATTCGACTCCGTCGCTCACGTGGCATGGCGAACGGATCTACTTCGGCCTCGATCTCAGCCTCGCATCGGTGCAGGACGAAAGCCTGCGGGAGTCGATGGGCCGCGAGCGGCAGGTGAAGCTGGCGTTCGTCATCTTCTCCGCCTACGGCGACCTCGGCGATCACATCTCGTATCGAATCGAAGCCAACCCCGCGGACGACGCCGTGGTACCGCGGCCCTACATTCCCAGTCTGGAAGATCGGCGCACGTACTTCTTCCCGAATCAGCCCGACTTCCCCGGCTCGCGCGGCGTGAGCTCCGATCCCGAGGGGCTCTACAAGGTGGACGACTATCAGCACACGGGGCTGGACCCGATCATCCAGCAGGGCGCGCTCAGGATTGGCTGGGTGGACATCCACAGCGCGTCGCGCCGGTTCGGCCTCCGGGGCGGCCGCTTCTACGTGAACCAGGGGATGGGCGTGAACGATCTGGTGTGGTTCACGGCGAAGGACCTGACGCACATCCAGCGCGTCAACTTCCAG
>DASTDQ010000202.1:0-7388 GCA_035710305.1 Vicinamibacterales bacterium
GCGCGCAACAACGGACGTCCGTAGTAGACTCCGCTTCGGGTTCCCAATTCCGATGTCCGGCCCCTCGCCGTCGCGACAGTTCGATCGTTCAATAGTCGAAGGTCCCATTCGTCCCGCGGTATGGCGCCTGGCGTGGCCGACGATGCTGCAGAACGTGATCGCCGGGCTGCAGGGCATCATCGACCATGCGATGGTCGGCCACTTCGTCGGCTACACCGCCAACGCGGCCATCGGCGTCAGCTGGCAGATCATCCTCGTCGTCATCGTCTTCATCAGCTCGCTGTTCACCGGCATGGCCGTGCTCGTGGCGCGCTTTGCCGGGGCGAACGAGCCCGGCAAGGTCAACCGCGTCGTCTACCAGGCGTTCCTGACCGCCTTCGCGCTGTCGGTCGTCCTCGCGGCGGTGGGCTACCTGGCCGCGCCGTCGCTGCTCGGGCTCGTCAACGCCGCGCCGGACGTGCAGGCGGAAGCACTGCCGTTCCTGCGCGCGATGTTCGTCGGCATCTTCGGCATGATGATGTTCTTCATGCTGAGCGGCGCTTTCCGCGCCGCCGGCGATCCGCAGACGCCCCTGCGCCTCGGCGTCGTCATGACAGTGCTGACGATCGTGTTCAACGTCGTGCTGATTCCGATCTTCGGCACGGTCGGCGCCGCGTTTGGAACCATTGCCAGCAGCACCAGCGTGTCCGTGTACGGGCTGTGGCAGCTGACCAGGCCGAAGTCGGTCATCCACTTCGAGCGCGGCATGGACCTGCGGCCCGACTTCGGGATCGTGCGATCGCTCTTCCGCTTCGGCCTGCCGACCGGCGTGCAGGGAATCGCGATGAACATCGGCGGCGTGCTGCTGCTGCGCTTCATCGGCTCGCTCGAGCACAGCGCCGCGGCACAGGCGGCCTACGCGGTTGGCTACACGGAGCTGTTCTCGCTCATCACCTGGACATCGGTCGGGCTGATGGGGGCCTCGGCGACCATCGCCGGGCAGAACCTCGGCGCCGGCAACGCCGAGCGCGCGATGGAGGGCGTGCGCGTCGCGTCGAGGTACGGGCTGGGCGTCGCCGCGGTCGTCGGCGCGATGTTCCTGCTCATACCGGGCTATCTGCTGGCAATCTTCGGCATGACCGACCCGCTCGTGCTGTCACTCGGGCGGACGCTGCTCGGGTTCCTGACCGTGTCAGGCTTCTTCATCACCGTGGCGCTCAGCTATACCGGCGGCCTCCAGGGGACGGGCGACACGCGCAGCCCGCTCTACATCTCGATCGTGTCGCAGGTGATCGTCCCGCTCGGCCTGTGCGCCATGCTCGAGTCTCTGTACGGCCTCGAGGCGGTTCACATCTGGACCGCGATCGTGATCGGCCACGCCACGCGGGCCACGCTCAGCGTGCTTCGTTTCCGGCAGGGGAAGTGGCGGGGGATTGCGGTGGATATCGAGCCGGCCAGATCCTGATGCACACAGTTCACTTGGGATCGGGCACCACGAACTGCGTCTCGACCGAGAACCTCTCGAAGTCGCTGTAGGTCGCTACGCCGGACGGGTTCTCCGTGCGCATGGTGTCGGGCACCATGATCTGCAGCCGGTCATCCAGCTTGAACTTCGTCAACGCTTTTGTCGTCGAGCGTCCACTGCCCACCTGCAGCTCGGTCTGAAGCACACGACCAGTCCCTTCTTCGATCCACGCGGTGCCGCGCGTCGGTACGTCCTGATCGCCCAGCGGCCCCGCGCGCAGCACCGTTGGCCTCGCCCTTTCGACGAAGGTGACCGCTTTCACCTGGGTCGGCCACTCGGCGCCGGCGTCGGTCACGGTCCACTCGTAGCGCCCCTGCAGGTCGGCCTGGAGGAATGCCAGCACGAAGATCGGGTTGAAAATCGGCGGCACGTG
Source organism: Vicinamibacterales bacterium (assembly GCA_035710305.1). Lineage (GTDB taxonomy): Bacteria > Acidobacteriota > Vicinamibacteria > Vicinamibacterales > UBA2999 > Gp6-AA40. The sequence goes on from DASTDQ010000202.1 coordinate 1,878, forward strand.
GTTCTCGGCCGCGAGCGTGATCTGCCGGACGCGGTCGCGAACGAGCGCGACCGGCTTCTGGAACAGATCCGAGAGCCGCTCCAGGCGGTCCGGCACCGCCACTCCGTTGACCTGCGTGACATTACGGAAGAAGAGTAGATCGCGCTGGGAGCCCGGATAGGGGACCAGCAGGACGTTCGACGTCACCCGCCGATCGGGGCCCTTGAGCGCGAAGTCTTCCGTGCCCATCACGTTCGTAAAGTTGCCGACGACCTGGGCGACGTAGGACGCCGTCTGCCGCTGCATCTCGGGCGTGATCGGGACGCCGGGCTTCTCGTTCTGGCGGCGGTCCGTCTGGCGGCGCACGGCCGGATCGGTCTTCTCGAGCACGAAGGGGCGCGAGACGGTGCGGACGGCCTTGCCATCGCGGCGAATACTCGCGCGGGCGACATACTTGCCCGGCAGGACGCTCACGTCCACGATGCCCGTGGCCACGCGCCAGTCCGGCTGCGATCCGGCCCCGATGTTCAACAGCTTCGTCGCCAGCGCCGGCGAGGCCTCTCCCTCGGCAATCTCGAGAGCGACCGTGAGTCCGCCCGGATCGGCGTCCGGCAGGTAGAGCTCCAGGTAACTGGCGACCTGCCCCCGGACGTGCGGCTCGACGCTCGGATGCAGGACGTCGCCTTCGGCCACGACATCGCCGACGATCAGGTCGCTCGTCTTCAGGCCCTCGCCCGGCAGCGGCTCGAGCTCGACACGCCGTACCACGGTGCCGCGGCGCCCGTCCGGATCGACGACGCCGAAGCGCAGGGAGTAGGTGCCCGGGTCGATGAGCAATGCCGTGTCGAAATGCAGCGACTCGCTCGATCCGCCGCCGGGCGCGGGCGAGAGCTGCAGGCGCCTCCCGAGCGACGTGACCGGGCGGTTGTCCGCGTTCATCACCACGTAGCCGACCGAGTACTCGACCGACGGCGAGCCCGGCTGCCCGACCTGGGCGGCGATGTGCAGGCGATATTTCCCCATCGTGGCGTCCCGCTGGGCAAAGGTCGAGACGCGCAGCGGCACCCCCGACACCGCGATGGGCGACGACAACGCGTCACGCAGAACCTCTTCCTTCGGGCGGGACGCGTTGACCGCCGACGTCGACACGACCATGCGGCTCGTTCGGGCCGTCACGCCCTTACGCTTCACCTCGACGTCGATGCGCTGCCGCTCCGGGTCGCCGGGCCTCCGCTCGACGGCCACGATGTACCACGCCGACATCGCGCTCTCGAGCCGATCGAAGATGCCCTCGCCGGTGCCGGCCCTGAAGCGCGTGAACGTTCCGCCGGTCCTGTCGGCCACGGTCTCGAGCCCCTGCAGCTCGAGCGTCCGATCGAACAGTTTCGTCGACCCCTGGCTGTTGGGCAGGCTCTTGATCTCCTGCTCGCGCTCCAACTCGACCGCGATGACGCTGATCGACGTCCGCGCGGCGGCGGCCAGCCGGGCCGCCTCGTCGAGGAGCTGAAGGTTCTCGACGAGCATGCCCGCCGAGAGGAGAATCATCGACTTCGGTCCTTCGATGGGGATGAGCTCGGTGAGGAATGACTCCAGCCGGCGCAGCGAAATGTTCCCGTCCTGCCGGGCGATCAGCGCGTCCGTCACCGACTGGTTGGCCAGGTCGCGGAGGCACTGCTCGAGCTCCATCGCGTTCTCGGGCATCATGAGCTCATCGAGGGAACGCCCGCGGCAGCCGCGTTCCATGACGCGACGCATCGTGGGTCCGGCCGTGTCCCAAGTGGGGGGGCTGCTGAGTTGGACGCGTTCCTTGTCCGCGATGTCCACCGTTTCCGTCAGCGAGATGGTGAAGAACCCGGTCGTCAGCTTCGCAGGCTGCCCGACGACGTCCTGGACGCCCTTGCGCACGCGCGCCTTGTCGGTCGTGAAGTCCACGCGCGGTCCCGGTTCCGGGAACGTGATCAGCGCCGCGTAGTCCTGCGGCGTCAGTTTCTCTACGAACCCGGACGCCGAACGGAGCAACGGGGCGATGGATCCCGGGGTGATCAGCGTCTGGTCCACGGCCACCGCGACACGACGGCTGTTCGCCGTGGCGACGTTCGTCGTGACGAACCCCTCAGGGAGGAGCACCGGTACTTCTCCCGGCTGGCCGCGCTCGACCTTGACGAGCTCCGCCGACACGACCGGGCGCTCCCGGCCGTCCACCTTGACGGTGAAATCGCGCGCGCGAAGGTCCTCGACAGGCCGTCCGCCGCCGTCGACGGCGACGACATCGAGCGCGATCAGATCGACGCGCGACTGGAAGGTTTCGGTGGACCGCTGCGCGTCCTGCGCCGCGCGGCCGGCCGGCGCCGCGAGCGCCGCGATGAGCATGAGACAGGCGAGGTGAGTCCGCATACGAGTACCGCGCTCCAGTCTATCGCGGGGGAGCGTGACGTGAGGCCGTCAAGACGAGAAGGCGACTGGGGGGCACCATACGTGCGCGACGCCTCATTTCGGATCCGGGAGCACGAACCGCGTATCGATTCCGGTCCGGCTGAAATTGCTGTACGTCGCTACCCCTTTCGGGTTCTCGGTGCGCATCGTGTCGGGCACCATGATCTGCAGGTGCTCGTCCACCTTGAACCGCGTCAGAGCCTTCGTTGCAGACCGTCCGCTGCCGATCTGCAGCTCGCTCTGCAGCAGACGCCCCGTCCCCTGTTCGATCCACGCGGTCCCGCGCGCCGGGACGTCCTGATCGCCCAGCGGCCAGTTGCGCAGCAGCGTCGGCCTGGCCCGTTCGACGAAGGTAACGGCTTTCACCTGGGGCTGCCACTCGGCGCCGGCGTCGTTCACGGTCCACTCGAAGCGCCCCTGATAGTTGGCTTGGAGGAACGCGAGCCCGAGAATCGGATCGAAAACCGACGGCACGTAGTTCACGGCCGCGAGCCTGATTTGCCTCACGCGGTTGAGCACCAGATCGATCGGCTTCTGAAACAGCTCCGCGAGCCGCTCCTCGCGGTTCGGCGCCGGCTTTCCGTTGACGTGGGTTACGTGGCGAAACGAAAGCAGATCGCGATTGGACCCCGGGTATGGCACCAGCAGGAACTCCGATCTGATCCGCCGGTCCGGACTCGTCAACTCGAAGTCCTCCTGCGCCACCACGTTCATCAGGTTGCCAACGACCTGGGCGACATACGACGCCGTCTGCCGCTGCATCTCAGGAGTGATCGGGACGGCAGGCTTCTCGGTCTGGCGGCGCTCCGCCTGGCGGCGCTCGGCCGGATCGGTCCGCTCGAGCACGAACGGGCGCGAGACCGTGTGGACGGCCTTGCCGTCGCGGCGAATGCTCGCGCGGGCGACATACTTGCCCGGCAGAACATTCACATCGACAATGCCCGAGGCCACGCGCCAGTCCGGCTGCGATCCGCCCGCGACGTTCAACATCTTCGTCGCCAGCGCCGGCGAGGCCTCGCCTTCGGCAATCTCGAGAGCGACCGTGAGCGCGCCCGGATCGGCCTGGGGCAGATAGAGCTCGAGGTAGCCGGTCATCTGCCCGCGGACGCGCGGTTCGACGCTCGGATGCAGCAGCTCGCCCTCGGCCACGGCATTGCCGATGATCAGGTCACTTGTCCTCAGGCCCTCGCCCGGCAGCGGCTCGAGCTCGACACGGCGTATCACGGTGCCGCGGCGCCCGTCCGGATCGACGACGCCGAAGCGCAGAGAGTAGGCGCCCGGGTCGATGAGCAATGCCGTGTCGAAGTGCAGCGGCTCATTCGGTCCGCCACCGGCTGCCGGCGCGAGCTGCAGGCGCCTCCCGAGCGAGGTCACCGGGCGGTTCTGCTCGTTCATCACCACGTAGCCGACCGAGTACTCGCGGGGCGGCGTGCCCGGCTGTCCGACCTGCGCCGCCAGATGCAATCGGTATTTGCCGGCTGCGCCGTCGCGCTGCGCAAACGTCGACACGCGCAGCGGGACCCCCGAAATCGCGATCGGCGACGACAACGCCTCGCGGAGGACTTCCTCTCCGGGGCGTCTGACCGCGGCCGGCGCGGTCACGAACCTCCGGTTCATTCGCACCGTCACGCCGCGCCGCTTCACTTGAACATCGACCGTCTGCCGCTCCAGATCTCCAGGCTGCCGGTTGACGGCCACGACGTACCAGGCGGACATCTCGTTCGCGACCCGGTCGAAGATCCCTTCGCTGCGCCCCCCGCTCGCGCGGACGAAGAAACCGCCGCTCCCATCGGCCGCGGTCTCCAGCCCCTGCTGCTCGAACGACCGATCCTGGAGCGTCGTTTTCGGCTGACTGTTGGGCTGGTCCCTGATTTCCTCGTCACGCTCCGGTTCGACGGCGATGACGTTGATCGACGTGCGCGCCAAAGCTGCGAGCCGGACCACCTCGTTCAGGAGCGAGTGGTCTTCGACTACGAGACCCGCCGACACGAGGACGAGCGTCTTGGAGCCCTCGATTGGAATGAGCTCGGTGAGGAACGACTCCAGCCGGCGCAGCGAGGTGGTCGCCTCTGCCCGAAAGTCCTGCACCATCTGCAGTGCCTGCATCTCTATCTGCAGGAGGCAGACGATGACTACGGTCGTGCAACCGCGCTCCAGAATCCGACTCGTCGTCGGGCCGACCGTCTCCCCGCGCGTCGACCTCTCCTTGTTGGCCACCTCAAACGCCTCCGTCGTAGAGATGTCGAACAACTTCAGGCGCTGCTGTCGAGGCTGCCCCACGAACCCCTGCAGGGCTTTGCGCACCAGAGCCTTGTCGGTCGTGAAATCGACGCGCGGCCCCGGCTCGGGGAAGGCGAGAAACGCCGCGTAATCGATCGGTGTCAGCCCGTCGACGAACTTCGATGCCGTATTGAGGAGCGGCGTGATTGCTTTCGGGGCGATGAGCGTCTGGTCGACAGCGATCACCACGCGGCGAGCGTTGGCCGGCGTGACGTTGGTCGTCACGAGCGGACTGGCGGGAGCTGCTGCCGGCGCCGTCGGCGCGCCGCGCTCGACCTTGACGAGGCTGGCCGAGACGACCGGGCGCTCCCGGCCGTCGATCTTGACGACGAAGTCTCGTAGGCGAAGGTCCTCGACAGGCCGTCCGCTGCCGTCGAGGGCGGCGACGTCCAGCGCGATCAGATCGACGCGCGACTGGAACGTCTCGGTCGAGCGCTGCGCGTCCTGCGCCGCGTGGCCGGCCGGCGCCGCGAGCGCCGCGATGAGCATGAGACAGGCGAGATGAGTCCGCAGAGAATGCCGACTCCAGTTTATCGCGGGGACCGTGTCGTAAGATCGGGCCATGTCGAATACCTCACGCGTGCCCCCGCCCGTCAACGACATCAACAAGACATACCTGCCAGGTTCGCCCGAACGGGCGGAGCTGAAGGCACGTCTTGCACAGATGTCGGCCGAGCGGATCGAGATTCCCATCGTCATCGACGGGTGCGCCATCCGGACCGGCCGCGTCGAGCCTGCCGTCATGCCGCACGACCATCGCCACGTCCTCGGCGACTGGCACGCCGCGGACCCGTCGCACGTCCAGAAGGCGATCGACGC
>DASTDQ010000203.1:0-3453 GCA_035710305.1 Vicinamibacterales bacterium
GCTTCCTCGAACCGGCCCTGCTCGGCGAGCGCCATGGCCAGCGTCTCGACGAGGTCGAACGACTTGTTCTGTTTGAGCAACCCCTCGACGATGGCCAGCGCACGCTCCCCGTCGCGGACGCCGTCTTCCGGAGCGGCTGCCTGCAGGCGCGCCAGCGCATGGAGAAAGTCGATGCGATCAGGGTGCCGCTGCCTGGCGTCCTCGAACCAGTCACGAGCCTGGCGGTAACGCCCGAGCCTGACGAGCGCGATGCCGTAGCCGAACCTCGCGTCCGCCGCCAAAGGGTTGAGTCGAAGCGCATCGCCATACGGCAACAGCGACTGCTCGACCCGGCCGCGTCGTCGCAGCGCGTCGGCGAGCGCGACGTGGGCCTCGACGTAGGTGGGGCTGAAACGTACCGCCGCCGCGAGATGCGTGATCGCCTCCTCGCCGCGGCCGCCCGACGCCGCGAGGACTCCGAGGCTGTAGTGGGCCTTGGCCGCCGTTTCGTCGATCCCGCCGTCGGGGGCGAACCGCAGCGTCTCGTCGAACCACTTCACGGCGCCGGGCACGTCGCCGGTCATATAGAGCGCCGTTGCGAGCTTGTGCCGCAGCGACCGTCCGAGAGGAGTGGTTCCCGGCGTGATGTCCACGCCCTGCTTGAAGAATCCGGCGGCGGCCGCGAAGTCGCGCGCCTCGAGCGCGCGCACGCCGCGCAGCTCGTAGGACAGCCCGCTCTGCAGCGACAGATCCAGCTGCTGGCGGAGCGGATCCGGCACGAGGACGTCGGTGTTCTTCCATTGTTTGAGATGCGCTTCGGCTTTGGCCGTGTCGCCCAGCCCGCGGTACGCCATCGCCAGCGGCGAATGAACGCTCTGGGCTGACGGATCGACCGACAGCGCCTCCTCGAGCGTCGACACGGCGCGCGCGTAGTCCCGCTGCATCAGTGCCGCCTGCCCGAGGCCGACGAGCACAGCCGTCACGCGCGGCGCCTGTTGCCGGGCGCGCTCGAAGAGGGGCGCCGCCTTGTCCGCCTGGCCCTGATCGAGGTACGCGCGCCCGAGCCAGACCAGCGTGGGCAGATCGTCCGGCTGCAGCTCGAGGGCTCTCGTAAAGGCGGCCATCGACTCCGCCGTCTTGCCGCGGCTCTTGTGCAGATGGGCGAGGTAATACGGCCAGCGCACGTCCCGCGGCATCAGCGCCTGCGCGTTCAGATAGGCAGGCTCGGCCGCCTCGAAATACTCGCCGGCGTGCAGCAATATCCCGAGCTCCCCGTACGCGGCGCCTCGTTCCGCGTCGCTCGCGCCGGGCCTCGCGATGGTCTCGCGCATCGATGCATGGCGCTGCCGCACCTGCTCCTGCACCGCCGGATCCATGCGCGACAGATCGGGCAGCACGACGTCACGCAATACCGCAGCCTCTGGTGCACCGGGTGCGGATCGATCCGGAGTTCCGCATGCGGCGGCAACGACGAGAAGACACACGATGGTCCGCCTGAAGACGGACACCACGTCTGTCACGGTCCGGCTGAAGCCGGACACTACGTCTGCAGAGCCACGACATGTCGGGACAGTCGTAGTGTCCGGCTTCAGCCGGACCGTGATCTTCATTTCCCAGTCCCCTGTTTCAGCGTGACATAGCGATCGACGCTCAGGTTCGTCCACTCTTCCCGCGTGCCATCCGGCCACTGCACGCGCGCCGTCACCGGATCGGCCGACGCGCCGAGCCCCACGAATACGCGGGGATCGTTGGCCGAGGCGTAGCTGCCGTCGGAGCGCGCCCGGCGCCACAACGCCGGACCGCTCCCGCGCGTGACCTGCACGCGTGCTCCGAGCATGTCGCGCCCGGCGACTCCGAGCAGGCGCAGCCCAATCCAATGCTGACGGCTGCCCACGTTGTTGATGAACAGACGCGCGGGACCGGCGGTCGTGCCGACGGCCACGTCCACGTCCCCGTCGTTGTCGATATCGCCGAAGGCGCCCCCGCGGCTGACGTCCATCAGCGTGAACGGGTCGCCGCCGCGGGCCGACACGTCCTCGAAGCGGCCGGTCCCGTTGTTGCGGTACAACTGGTTCAGCATCTTGAGCGGGAAGGGGTCCTTCGCCCTGGCCTGCGCTTCGATCATCGCCACGCCGCCGTTCAGCGCGATGAGGTCCAGCCAGCCGTCGTTGTCGTAGTCGATCCAGGCGGTGCCGAAACCGGTCTTCGCCAGGCTCGGCGGCCCGAGTCCGGACGCGGCCTTGCGATCCTCGAACACGCCGTTCCCGGCGTTCTGATAGAGGATGTTCATCTGCGCCAGCCAGTTGGTGACGAAGATGTCCTCGTCGCCGTCGTTGTCGAAATCGCCGGCGTCGATCCCCATGCTGGCTTCGGCGTTGCCCGCGCCGTTGACGGCGGCGCCGTTGATGAACGCCATGTCCTTGAAGGCGCCGTTCTTCTGATTGATCCAGAGCTGATTCGGCATCCCGTCGTTGCCGACGTAAATGTCGATCCATCCGTCGTTGTTGAAGTCGGCGGTCGAGACGCCGAGGGCCGGGCCGTACGCACCACCCTCGAGCGCCGTCCGCGTCACGTCGGCGAAGCTCAGGTTCCCGCGGTTGCGATAGAGCTTGTCGGGCTGCGGGCGGTAACTGTTCGGCGGGCAGTAGTCGTGCTGCCCCGTCACCGAGAGGCAGTCGATGTCGCCTTCGATGCTGTAGAAGAGGTAGTTGCCGACGTAGAGATCGAGCCATCCGTCGCGATCGATGTCGGCGAAGGCCGCCGACACGCCCCAGCCGCCCTTGTTCGCCGTCCCGCTCTTCGCGGTGATGTCAGTGAAGGTGCCGTTGCCGTTGTTGTGCAGGAGCACGCCTTCCGTCAGTCCCGTACGATAAAGGTCCGGAAAGCCGTCGTTGTCGATGTCGCCCGCGGCCACGCCCATGCCATAGGTGCGGACGTCGATCCCGGCCTGGTCGGTCACGTCCGTGAAGCGCAGCGTCCTGCGGCCGTCGGAATCGATCGTCAAGTCGTTGCGAAACAAACGATCCCTCAGCGGGCCGCGCGGGGCAAATGTCGCGCGATCAATCCCCTTCCCACCGAGCATCTGTCCCTGCACGAGGTACAGGTCCAGGTCGCCGTCGTTGTCGTAGTCGAGCAGGCCGACTCCGGGCGCCATGATCTCCGGGTAGTAGAACTCGCCAGACATCCCGTTGAAGTGCGTGAAGTCGATCCCGGCGGCGGCCGCGCGCTCGGCGAAGTAGGGCTCACTGTCCGGCCGCGACGACGGTGCCGGCGAGGACGGCGCCGAACCGCCGCATCCGGCAAGCCAGCAAGCCGCCAGCGCGGCCACGGTCGAGCGCGTCGACATCCGAAGGAAGCGTACAGGAAAAGGGCGGGCCCACGAAGCACGGGCCCGCCCACTTGTGCGTGGGCCGGTCTGCCTTCGACTTCGCTCAGGCCAAGGAAGACCGGCCCCTACCGTAGAGGCGGGTCTTC
>DASTDQ010000204.1:0-2123 GCA_035710305.1 Vicinamibacterales bacterium
CAGCATCGTCTTCTTCAGGCACTCGGACGTGGTGGCGACCGGCGACATCATGAGAACCGACAGCTACCCCGTCATCGATCTCGAGAAGGGCGGGAGCGTTCAGGGCGTGATCGACGGGCTGAATCTCGTCCTCGATCTCGCTGTACCGGCGCACCACGAGGAGGGCGGCACGTTCGTCGTCCCCGGTCACGGCCGCATCTGCGACGAGTTCGACGTGCTCGAATACCGCGACATGGTCACTATCGTCCGCGACCGGGTACGGGCGATGATCGCGAAGAAGATGACGCTCGAGCAGGTCACAGCTGCCCGGCCGACGCTGGATTACGATGCCCGCTACGGCGCCGAATCAGGGGGCTGGACCACGAACATGTTCGTGGAGGCGGTGTACAAGAGCCTGTCGCCAGGCGCGCCCCGGCACTAGTGGCATGTCCTTCGCGGACACTCTTCCAGTTGATACAGTCCAGTAGTAGTATTCGGTCCGCACGATTCGCCCTCTGGCGAATCACTCATACCAGGATCCGACGGAGAGACAGGCCATGAAAAAGTCGACTCATCGAGGCATACGGGCGGCGGCATTCGTCATCCCGATCACGCTTGGCGTGCTCGCTGTCTACTCGTCGCTCGGCGCGCAGGCGCCCGCGGCCCCGAGGTACCGGTTCGACCCGGAGTGGCCCAAGCCGCTGCCGAATAAATGGAAGATCGGCGGCATCACCGGCCTCGCCGTGGACCGCAACGACGACGTCTGGGTGCTCAACCGTCCGAACGACCTGACCGACATCGAGCTGCACGCCGAGCTCACGCCCCCGGTCGCCGATTGCTGCGTGCGGCCTCCGTCGATGATCCACATCGACAAGAACGGGAACGTGATCGGATCGTTCGACGCGCCGCAGGGCCACGGCATGGACGTGGACAGCAAGGGGTTCGTCTACATCGGCCAGGACACCGTGCGGAAGTACGACCCCAAGAGCGGCAAGGTCGTCGGCGAGGTTCCGCGCGCGCCTGAGACACAGGGCGGCGGCCCGCCCGGAGGCCGCGGTCCTGCTCCGGCCCGTACTCCGGGGCGCGGCGGCCAGGGCCCCGTGGCGGGATTCCTCGGTCGCGGCGGCGGCATCGCGGGAGAAGGCGCGGCTCGCGGCGGAAACGCGGCGGCGTTCCGCGCCAAGTATCCCGCCTCCACGCCGATGATCGTCGGAGGCGTCGAGGAGATTCGGCTCGACGAAGCGGCCAACGAGATGTACGTCGCCGACAGCTACCTCGGCGGGCGCGTGATGGTGTTCGACCTGACGACGTTCGCCTTCAAGCGCGGATGGGGCGCGTACGGCCGTCCGCTGTCCGAAGTCTCCGTGGACGACGCAGACCGCGCGTACACGCCCGGTGGGCCGCCGCCGAAGGAGTTCAGGGGGCACCTGACGATCAACTTCTCGAACGACGGAATGGTGTACGCGGCCGATCGCAATGCCAATCGCATCCACGTGACGACCAAGCAGGGCAAGTTCGTCAAGGAGTTCAGGCTCGCGGAGCACACGGGCGTCGGCGGCGCAACCGGCGGCGTGGGGTTCTCGGCCGACAAGCAGCAGCGGTTCCTCTTCATCTCGGACCTGACGAACAACCACATCTACTTCCTCGATCGCGAGACCGGCAAGGAAGTGGGCCGCCTGGGCAGCATGGGCGACAACGGCGGCTCCTTCTACGGGCTCCACATGATCGCGGTGGACTCGAAGGGGAACATCTACACGGGCGAGGTGTTCGCCGGCGAGCGCGTGCAGCGGTTCGTGCCGGCCGACAGCCCCAGGGGGAAGATCCTCGAGCAGTTGTCGAAGGTGGCGCCCTAGGCAACTTCCAATTCCCGACTCCCAATTCCCAACTCCCAACCGACTCTTGGGGGTTGGGAGTTGGATGCCAGGAGTCGGACCAGCTCAGTATTTGAGAAAGGCGTCGTCGGGAAAGCAATAGAGCCACCGCTCGCCGGGCTCGGCGGATGCGATGACCGGGTGATCGGCGTCGGTGGCGTGTTTCCTGGCGTGGCGATTGGGCGAGTTGTCGCAGCAGAGGGTCACGCCGCACGTCTGGCACGTCCGCAGGTGTACCCACCTGGAACCGGTTTTCACGCACTCCTCGCACTC
>DASTDQ010000205.1:0-3259 GCA_035710305.1 Vicinamibacterales bacterium
TGCCGGCGGCCTTCCACGCGGCGAAGAGCGCCAGGCAGCCGTTGGTCACATTGAAGTGGGACGAACCGACCGCGATGAAGAGCGGCGGCGCGTGCGCGGGCACGTTGACGTCCTGCAGCGAGGGCCCGTAGACCGACACGAGGAAGTCTGGCGACGCGTCCGATCGCTCTGCCAGCGCAGTCCCGACTGCGATGCCCCCGCCGGCAGAGAATCCGATGATGCCGACGCGTGCGGGGTCGATCCCCCAGGCCGCCGCGTTCCGCCGCGCCAGGCGCAGCGCCTGCTGCGCATCGGCGATCCCCATGTGCAGCACCTCCCGTAACGCCGGATCATCGGGCTCGGGATTGGCATTGCCGTTGCGAATCTCCAGCTCTTTTCTCGGCGCGCCCGCGCCAGCGACACCCGGGGGCGGTCCTCCACGCCCGCGGCCGCCAGGCATCGCCTGCAGCGTCCGGTACTTCAGCACCAGCGCCGCAATGCCATTGCTGTTCAACCACTGCGCGACCTTGACGCCCTCGTTGTCCCAGCCGAGGAGCCGCAGGGCTCCGCCGGGAGCGACGACGACAGCGGTTCCCGTGGCGCTGGCCACTGCCGGAAGGAATACCGTCACCGTCGGATCGCTGACGTTGGTGATCGTCCGGTCTCCCGTGGGTGAGGTCGTCGTGGCCTCTGGAACGCTCCAGTTCTCAGACCCCGGAGCCTTGCCGGGCCACAGACGGATCTCCTGCGGCGCCTGCGCGACGGCGTCACTGGCGATCGCCAGCAGCCCGATACTGATGACGGCGCGGATCAAGCGGATCGACACGGTCGCCTACCGCATGCCTTTCTTCTCGATCGCCCAGAGAGGGTCCGTGCACAGCCGGCAGTCGGCGCCGACGAACCACTTCGCAGCCTCCGCACTGCCCTTGAGCTGATAGTCCAGCCACGCAACGGCAACCTCGCCGAACCAGCCGCCGCCTGGCTGGCGATACGTCCCGCCATGACCGACGTTGAGATTGCCCTTGAACACCGGCACCGTGGAGATGCGTGCGAAGTCGTCTTCGGCATTCGGATACGCGACGTCCGTGGGACCGCCGATGAAGTAGGCCACCGGCCCGTGCAGGCGATTCAGGCTGTCCTTGTTCCCCGCGCTTTGCTTCAGGGCTGGTGACGACGACCCGGGGGGCAGCGCCCCGCTGTTCCACACCACGGTCGTCGTGATGCGCGGGTCGTGCGATACCGCAAGCGCCTGCAGGCCGCCGCACGACTGCCCCATCACGGCGATTCGCGTCGTGTCGATCCTGCTGTAGAAGCGGCTCGATCGATCGCCGTTCTGCCTGACAGCCCAGTCGATCGCATCGAGCAGGAGCTGGTCGTCGATCGTCGGGGCCGGCGCCGGACCCAAGGGACTCTTCGGGCCGATGGCGATGGCGAGATAGCCGTGCGATGCGATCTGCGTGAGGAAGCCGGCGAACGCCGAACCGTTGCGGGCGCAGGCGCCGTTGCCCCACGCGACGATCGGCAGACGGTTCGACGGTCCGAAGGCGTCGAGGTTCGTCGGGTGATAGACGGTGTGCGTGGCCAGCGTGGGATAGGACTCGGCGGTCACACCATGTGGACCCGGCACCACCGCCCTCGGCGGCGGCGTCGGCCCCTGTCCCTGGCGATTGAAGAACTCGAAGATCCGCGGCCACACCATCGGCACCATGCTGCCGTGGTTGCCGTCCACCTCGAGGTACTCGAAGGCGAAACCGCCCTCGCGCATATGACGCGCCAGCACACGGCTGCCCTCGAGCGACGGGGTCGCGCCGGTGCCCTCCGTCATGAAAATCGGTAGTCGCCGGATCCGATCGAACGGATACGTCGCCTGGTCGACGAACGGTCCCGACATCGGGGCCACCGCGCGCCACCGCTCGGGATACCTGGCTGCGAGGTGCCACGCGCCGCCGCTGCCCATCGAGTGGCCGGCAAGGTAGGTGCGCGAGCGATCGGCGCCGTATTCCTCGGTGACGATCTCCAGCGCAGTCATCACTTCGAGCTCGCTCAGATTGAGCTCGCGCTGGCGCGCCGGCGTGACAGCGGCACGTTGCGATGCCGCAGCCGCGGTCTGGCCGAAGACCGCCGGCAGCCGAAGAGGATTGCCATAGGCGCCAAGCGGCGTGAATCCCAGCGGCGAGACGACGATGTAGCGGTGCTGCTCGGCGAGTTTCATCAGCAGGCCTTCGGCCTGATCCAGATACGTGCCCTCGTTCGCCCCGGCGCCGTGCAGCATCAGGATGATCGGCAGTGACGCCTTCCCATCCCATGTTTTCGGGACGTAGACGCGATATGGCATCTGCTGCCCCGTCGGCGCAAAGACATACTGCCGGCGCTGGTCGCCGGTGCCCCGCGCTGGCGGCGCCTGGGCCAGGATGGTGAGGTTCAGCGCAATCACTGTGCAGACACACGTCACGAATGGTCGATTCATGTGTTGGTTACTCCTCGCGTCATCCGGTAGAGCACGGCGATGAGAGAGAGCGTGATGACGTCGGCTACGGCCACCATGTAGAAGCCGGCCGCAAACGACCCGGTCTGGTCGCGCAGGATGCCGAGCATCTGGGGACCGAAGTATCCGAACAGGCCGGCGCCCAGGCTGACGACACCCATCGCGTGGCCCGCCTCGTGGCGCGGCATCACCAGGCCGGCGAGGCCGTACAACTGGTTCGCTGCAGTGAAACCGAAGCCGATCACCACCGCCGTCGCCACGCGAAACGTCATCAGGTTCTCGATGGCCAGCGACGCGGATGCGACTGAGAGAATGATGAACACGAGGCCGAGCACGACGAGCTTGTTGAAGCGGTCGGCCAGCAGGCCGACGCCGAGATTCACCACGATCGCGGTGACGTAGCCGGTGCTGATAATGACTCCCGCCGCCGTCGCGTCGAGACCGTACAACGCCTTCGCCACGCTCGGGACGAAGTACGTCACGGTGAACTGCCCGAAGCCGCCGAGCCCGACGATCAGCGCGATCATCCACACAACGGGCGAGAGAAAGGCGCTCCGGCTGCCGCCGCCGTGCGCCGTCTGCGCGCCGGCGCCCCTCGGGTCATCGGACGTAGGCCGATAGAACAGCCAGAACACCGTTGCGCCGACCACCGCCATCGCTGCGTAGCCGAGGATGGCGACGCGCCAGCCGAACTCGCCGACGAGCATCCCCCCGAGCGGAGCGCCAACGACAGATGCGAGCGCCGATGTCGCGCCGAGCACACCCATCGTGCGGCCGCGCAGCGATCGGGGCGCG
>DASTDQ010000206.1:0-13290 GCA_035710305.1 Vicinamibacterales bacterium
GCCGTGATCCTGATTGGATCGGATCTGCCGGACATCACGCCGCAAATGATCGGCCTGGCCGTCCAACACCTCTCGCGCGATCCCCGCTCGCTGGTTCTCGGTCCGTCCGCCGACGGCGGGTACTACTTGATCGGAGCTACGGGCGTGCCAGACGTGTTCGACGGGATCGAGTGGGGCGGCCCGCGAGTCCTGGCTCAGACGTGCGCGGCGGCGGCCGATCGGGGACTGCGCGTCCATCTGCTCGAGCCGCTGCGCGACGTAGATTCGAGAGAAGACTTGTTGCTCGTCGCGGCGCCACGAACGCGAGCGTGGGTCGAGAAGAATCGTACGTCGTGTCCGGCTTCCTTGGGCGCCGAAGCGCGCAGCGCGAAGGCGGCAGCCGGACCTACCCCTCACAGTTGATCACCCACGGCACGCCGAAGCGATCGACGACCATGCCAAAGCGCTCGGCCCAGAAGGTCTTCTCGAGCGCCATCACGATGCTGCCTTCCTTCGCAAGCTCCTGGAAGACCCGCTCGGCCTCGGCCGTCTCCTTGATTTGCAGCGAGAACGAGACGCCCTTCGGCGCCTCGTATTGAATCGGCCTGACGTCGGACGCCTGGAGCGGTTGACCGCCGATCGTCACGTTGGCGTGCATGATCTTGTCCGCCCAGTCGGGCGGGACGCTCTGCTCGAGGGGCGACCCACCGTAGCGAAACATCGGCCCGATCTCCGCGCCCAGACACTGTTCATAGAACTTGAGCGCGGCCTCGCAGTCGCCCTTGAAGCTCAGAATCGGAACCATCCTCATCGCTAGAGCCATCCTGATCGCTTGAACCCGACGTACAGCCCCGCGGAGGCCGCGGCCATCACGCCGATGGAGGCGTAATAGCCATAGCTCCAGCCCAGCTCGGGCATGTTCCGGAAGTTCATGCCGTAGATGCCGGCGATCATCGTCGGGACGGCGATCATCGCCGCCCAGGCCGTGATGCGCTTCATGTGCTCGTTCTGCGCGTGCGAGATGATCGACAGGTGCGCCTCGAGCGCCGTCGTCAGCAGCTCGCGCTGCGCGTCGATCGTCTCGTTCAACCGCACGATGTGGTCGTAGACGTCGCGGAAGTACACCCGCGTGTCCTCGGGGATGTGGGGCAGCTCGAACCGCATCAGGCGGTTGCAGACCTCGACGAGCGGCGCGATGGCGCGCCGGAGCGCGAGCAGGTCGCGCTTGAGCTGGTACACGCGCACCGTGGCGTCGCCGCTGGCCGTCTCGCCGAAGATGACGTCCTCGAGCTCGTCCACCTCTTCCTCGAACTGCTGGACGATCGGCAGGTACTGATCGACGACGAAGTCCATGAGCGCGTAGAGGACGTAGCCCGGTCCCTTGGCCAGCAGGTGCGGCGTGGATTCGCATCGTTGCCGGACGCCGATGTGCGACCGGAGCGACCCGTGCCTGACCGTCACGACGTAGTTGCGACCCAGGAAGACGTGCGTCTCGCCGAACTCCAGGTGCCGGGGCGCCGTGGCCAGGTGCGCGGTACGCAGCACGACGAACAGCGAGTCTTCGTACAGCTCGAGCTTGGGACGCTGGTGAGCGTTGTAGGCGTCCTCGACCGCCAGATCGTGCAGGCCGAACTGCTGCTGCACGCCGCGCAGGATGTCCTTCTCCGGCTCGTACAGCCCCAGCCACACGAATTGATCGGGGCGTTCCAGCGTGTCCCGGATCTGGTCGATCCCGACGTCGGCGACGCGCCTGCCGCCGGCATAGGCGGCGCAGTCGATCACCGGCGCCGCGCGGGCCTGGTCGAGGACCTCCGGCATGTAGACAGCTTACCCCGATGCGACGCGACTGCAAGGGGTTGGTCAGAGCGCCGCGTCGAGGCTCGAGCCCGTCGCGTCGAAGACCGTGGCGGCCTCGCTGCGGGCCATGGCGACGAAGCAGGGAGTGACGATCGGATCGAACTGCGTGCCCATGCCGGCTTCCAGCCGGCGGACGGCTTCCTCGAGCGACAGGCCGCGGCGGTACGGCCTCGACGAGATCATGGCGTCGAAGGCATCCATCACCGCGAGTATCCGCGATCCGATCGGGATCTCGTCGCCCCGCAGGCCCGCGGGATAGCCGGAGCCGTCGTAGGACTCGTGGTGGTGCAGCACGAAGAGGCTGACACGCTCGAGGCCAGGGACGACGCGCAGCACGGCCCAGCCGTACTCCGGATGCTTGCGAATCACCGTACGCTCCGCGTCGGTCAACTGAGAGGGCTTCTTCAGAACGGCGTCCGGTGTGCCGATCTTCCCGATGTCGTGGAGGATCGCGGCCATCTCGACGTCCCGCAGGTACCCGTCGTCGAGTCCGAGGTCGCGTCCGATCCGTACGGCCCATTCGGCCAGCCGTGTCGAGTGAACCCCTGTGTTGAGGTCCTTCAGATCCAGCAATTGATTGAGCGCGCAGACGACCGACGTGCGCACGGCCTCGAGTTCGCTGTGCAGCTCCTTGACCCGGAAGCCGTCGGACACCGAGGTGCGCGCGGGTTCCACGCTACGGCAGCCCCAGGCGAGTCCGCCACGCCCGGACGGCCGTCGGCGCGTGGAGTCGGCCCTTGCGGACCTCGTTGGAGATCCAGACGCCTTGCCCCTCGGCCTCGGCCGCGAGCGACTCGTTGATGTGCCGGGAGACTTCCGCGAGTAACGCCGCCGTGCCCGCAGCGAACGGCGTGCTGAAGGACGTTCCCCACGCGGCGGCATATGTGCCAAACGGATAGGTGCTCACCACCGCCTCGCCCGGCGCGGCGATCCAGGCCACGCTCGGTCCGTAGTTCGAGAAGTCGGACAGCGTGTCCCAGTCGGTGCTCGACGCCACGCCGATGACCGTGGAGAGAGACGCGGGGTACACGTCGACGCGCCGGCCGTCGTTGCCGGTGGAGGCGACGGCGACAATGCCGCGGTCGGTGGCGTAGTCCACGGCTCGCTCCAGCTCGCGTGATTGGGTCGAGAAGCTGAAGCTCATGTTGATGACCTTCGCGCCGTCATGCACCGCCACGTAGATGGCGCGCAGGACGTCGGAGGTGTAGCCGCTGCCGTCCGCTCCAAACGCCTTGAGGGGGAGAATCCGGGCCTGCGGAGCGACCAGGTGCACGATGCCGGCCACCATGGTCCCGTGGCCGAACGCCGCGTAATCGGGGCCGTCGAGAACCGCCACCGTGGACTGATCGAGGACCGCCACGGTCGACTGGTTCACGAATCCGGGCTGCGCGCCGTCGAGGACCGCCACCGTGGACTGGTTGACGTCGCTGCGTTCGGACCCGCCGCTGCGGTTGCGCGTGAAGTCGTATCCCGGCAGCAGGACCGCCTGCAGCGCCGGGTGGCTCGGGTCGACGCCGGTGTCGATGATGGCGACGGTGACGCCCTGCCCCGAGAGGCGGTACTGGCTCTGCGTCTCGGCGATACCCACGATCTCGGCGGCCGGCTGTCGGGCGTACCCGCCCCGCACGGTTGCGCCGTAGTAGTGGACGGGTTCATCGTCGTACAGCGCTGCGGGCACCGTGGTGCCGACAGCAGCCAGGGTCGATCCCTTCAGGTCGATTTCAGCCCCGGCGATCCCCGGCAGCGCGTCGATCAGGCTGACCGCGAGGTCGGCGTCCAGCAGCGGCGGGAGCTCGACGAGAAACAGCTTGCCCAGCGTCCCATCGAGCCCGTACAGCACCTGGCATCCGAGGATTCGGCACGCGGACCTGACGACGGTCAGGCCGTCGAGCAGACTCGACGTGCGGACGATCAGCCGTTCCCCGGCGTAGGCCTGCACCGGCGTCAGGCCGAGCAGCACGACGGCGAACAGCGAAAGGAGCGTGGCAGAGCGGCGCTTCATGTCGTCACCTTTTACGTTCCGAGGATCCGGGCGTGTCCTGCGCGGGGTCGAACAGTGAATCGAGGGGAATGGCGACCACCTGGGAGGCGGCGTACACCATCAGCTTCAGATTCCTGCCGCGGGTGAACGTGCAGTTGAACTCGCCGTATTCGTTCGTCGGGAACATGCTCACTTCCCCCCGCTCGTTGACGAGCGACAGCCAGACGTTCTCGAGCACGTGCCCGGGATCCTTCGAGTCGGCAACCTGCCCGATCAGCAAGACTCCACCCGTGGGCGAGGTCTCGTCGACGTGGAGATCCACGACGAGTGACTTCGCCTCGAACACGAGATGCCTCGTAAAGGCGGCCGCCGCGCGAACGCCCGCGGCCGATGCGTGCAGGCTGTCGAAGACGAGCGTTGCGAACGTCGCGATGGCCCAGGGTGTCGTGGACGGTCCCGGCCGATCCTCCAGGCGATTCCGCTGTGCCAGGTAGGACTTCACGACGCGGATGGCGTCGGCGGGCGGCGTGGACGACCGCTCCTCCTCGGCAAAGGCCGCCACGCCCTGCCACGTGTCGAACGCGGCCAGGCAGTCGCGGCAGCCGACACGGAGATGTTCGTCCATCTCGGCCACGACCCTCGGTTCGAGCCGACCGCGAACGCGGTCGACCCACTGCGGCGATGAAAAGTGATCTTTCACGTGACGTAGTCCCCCAGCGTCCCCCGGGGGCGTCGTGCGCATCGAGAGGACGCTCATACCGATAGGGGCCGCGACCTGGCTGAAAAATAGAGCGATCGCAAGAAAAATACTCATACCTGCCCGGATTTGCCGGTGACGACAAACGGCGCCCATTGATAGGGGTGGGGAAACTCCTCCCGAACCTCGAGCATGGTGTCGCGCAGCGCGATCACGGGAGACGCTCCGTCGGCGACACGTCGATAGAAGGGCGCCATGAGGCGCTCGGTGCTCTGGTCGTGGACGTTCCAGAGGCTGAGCAGCAGCGTCCTGGCGCCAGCGCAGAACAGCCCTCGTGTGATGCCGAGCAGCTCGTCACCGGCGGCGGCCACGTTGGCTCCCGTGGCGCAGCCGCTCAACGTGACCAGGTCCGCCCGCAACCTGAGCCGGTACAGGTCGTAGACGTTCAGGTAGGTGTCGCCGAGGCGAATTCCCGAGAACATCGGGTTCTCCGGCCTGAAGTACCCGTGCGACGCGATGTGCACGATCCGGCTTTCGCGCCCCGACGACCGCAGCACCTGTTCGGTCGCCTCTTCACCAATGAACAGGCGCGCATCGGGGGCTGCCTGGGCCACCGCGCGCGCTTCGGTCTCGATGAGAGGCGCCTGCTCGTCAGGCACGCCGAGCACGAGCACGCCCTGCCCGCCGCCGGCGGCTTGCTGCTGGCACGTCGCGAAGATGCTGGCGCTCGGCGCGTAGGAGACGGTGCACGAGTCGGTCACGTACCGTGCCCCGTCGTAGAGGGCGTGAAACGGCACGTAGTGCAGGAGGCCGTGGGGAACGACCACGAGCCGCCGGCCCTGGAGCCGCTCCCACAGCGGGGCGATCAACTCGTCGAACAGCGCGGCGAGATGTGACTGAGTCGCGCGGAGGAGCGTGTCGTGGAACGTGCGGACGTAATCGGAGCCGACGCGGAACTTCGAGAACTGGAACTGCAGCATGCGCACGTGCGCGGCGACGCGCGACGCGAGCGAGACCGGCCTCATCTCGACGTGGTCAGCGTCCACCACGCAGAGGATGATGCGGTCGCCAACCTGGAAGTACTCGACGAGCGCGGCATCCCGCGGGAGCGTTGACCGGATGTCGTTCAGCGAGCAGACCGACGGCGCGTGCAGCTCGGACCGCGCGGAATCCGACAGCTTGAGCTCGCGCAGGGCGCGGGCCATCTCTTTTTCCCTGGTGCCGATTTCCCGCTGGAACGTGGCCAGCCGCTCGAGGGACTGGTCACCTGGACGAAGCTGCTCGCGTTCCACCAGGTGGTAGTACCAGTTCAACTCCTCGCGGAGCTCACGGATGGAATGCGCGAGCTGGCTCTCCGAGCCGTCCTCGCGCGCGAGGGCGTGCACCGGCTGGAACATCAAGTCGAACAGCGTGCGCGACTTCGCGTGCTCGATATGCGAAAACGCCTCCTCCACCGACTGGCCGTCCCCGCGATCGAGGCAGAGCTGCACGAGCTGTTCGTACACTTCGCCCTTGTTCTTGACGAAGGCGATCTTCAGCTCCTCGCCATTCAGCCGGCTGCGCAGGGATTCGAGGGCTGTGCGCGCGGTCTGATACGACGCGCGGGCGGCCTCGGCGTCTCCCGCTCGCGAGAGCGAGTGTCCCTGAAGCAGCCGCGCGTGGTAGGTGAGGATCGGGCTCTCCACGCCAGCCAGCCTGGTCAGAGCCTCGTCGCAGCGGCGCAGCCCGTCCGCCGGGTCGTCCAGCCGCAGCGCAATGCGGGCCAGCAGGAGATCGCACATCGCGGCCTTGGCGGCGAGCCGGGACTGCTCGAAGCATCCACGCGCGGTCAGACACAGGCGGCGGGCCTCGAAGAGTCGCCCCTCGCCGACCAGGAGGATGGCTTGGTACAGATCGATGAGCGACGGCCAGACATGATTCTGCTCGCGCACCATCCCGGCCCGTGCCTGGGCGAACAGCTCGAGGGCTCGAAAGGTCTTCCCCTCCTGACCGTGCGAGGTGGCGGCGTTGGCCAGCGCTTTGGCGGCCTCGTACCCCATCCCGAGCTCGTTGAACCTGGTGTGCGCCTGTTCGGCCATCTCGCGCGCATCCACGCTCAGGTTCAGCTCGAGGTAGATCTCCGACAGATCGAGGAGCGACAGCGCCGCATGATACGCATCCCCGGTCCGCTTGGAGGCGGCCGCGGCGGTATGCAGGATCTCGATCGCCCGGCTGTACTCACCGCGCAGGTAGTACAGCCACGCGATGTTGTAGTCCGCCTGCGCCACGAGTTGATCCAGCCCGCGCGCGGCCGCCAGGCGGCGGCCGCTTTCGTAGGTCGCCAGAGCGGCGCGGAAATCGTTGAGCGAGGTCAGCGTGACCGCCTTGTTGTGCAGGACCGCGACGATCCCGTCGACGTCTTCGAGCGATGACACGGCCTGATGGGCGCGCTCGTAGCAGACCATCGCCTCCGCGAACCGATCCTGGCGATGCAGGAGGTTGCCGATCGTGATGTCGAGCCGCGCCAGTCGCACCGCGTCGCCGTGCGCCAGGAAAGACGCCCGTGCACGATCCGCGGCTTCGAGCGCTTCGTCATAGCGTCCCAGCAGGAGCAGCGGCTGGAGACTCGCACTCAAGGTGCGCGCACGCTCGGGCTCGTCGCCCACGCGCTCGAATGCGGCGATCGCCTGGACGTGGAGCTCGATCGCGGCCTGGTTGTCGCCCATGATCGAGAGGGCGTTGGCCATCGCGCGAAGGCCGAGACCGCGGAGCCGCTCGTCGCCGAGCCGTTCCCCCAGGCTGTGCGCGCTCTGGGCGAAGGTCAGCGAGCGACGGCCGTCCACCCGGAGCTGGTCGCGCGCGCTCTCGAGCAACCGCTGCGCGAGCTGCGGGTTGATCAGCCGCGCGTGACGCGCGAAGAAGCGCTCGCGGGCGGACTCGTCAGGCAGGCTCGCGATCGCGCGCGAGACCCGGGAGCCCGCGATCGGCTTGACGCGCGGCGTCGCCGCGGCGACCGTCACAGGCCCGCCTTTCGAAGGACTGACCGCAGCCGATCGAGGCACTGGCCGCGCATGAAGCCGATCGAACCAGTGGCCACGCCCAGCGCCTCGGCCACTTCGCGATACGGTCGCGCCGGTGTTTCGAAGAAGAGCATCTGCACCATCACACGGCAGCGCTCGGGCAGCGATGCGATGCCGTCGCGCAGCGCCTGGCTCCGTTGGCAGTGCTCGATGAGCGCGTCGGGTGGCTCTTCGGAAGCCGCCGCTTCGGTGCCGCCGCCCTCGTCGGCCACGTAGCGTTGATTGCGGTGCCTCCACTTGGCGGCCTTGCGCGCCGTCGTTCTGATGAGCCACGCCGGCAGCGCCTGTGGATCGCGAAGCCTCGGCAGCTCGACGATCAGATCGAGGCACACGGCCTGAAAGATGTCCGCCGCTTCCTCGCGACCGAGTCCCTGCCGCAGCGGAATCGAGAAGATCAGGCGGCTGTAGCGGTCGACGAGCGCTCCCCACGCGTCTTCCTCTCCCGACAGGCACGCCGCAACCAGCTCGCGGTCAGAGCGCGTTCCCTGCTGGAACGGCGGGAGGTTGGCCAGCGCATTCATCGACGTTGGCTCCCATCGGGCTGGATGAAGAGCCGGTCCACGTTCCACAGCGTGTAGTGATCGAGCACGGACGGCTGGAAGTTGCCGAGGTCGGGCCGCGCGCCGACCAGGATGTGCGGCGCCGCGAGAAAGATGAACGGAAGCTGCTCGGCCACCAGCTCCTGCACGCGGTCGAACAGGCGCTTCCGCTCGCGGGAGTCGAGGGTCACGAGCTGTTGCGCCATCAGGCGATCGACCTCCGCCTCCCAGGCCGTCGCCGGCGTCTTCTGCCCGAGGCGCCAGAGGTGATTGCTCCCGGTGGACAGCCAGACGCTCATCTCGCTGTTCGGGTCGGCATCGCCGCCGCCGAGGCCGAGAATCGACGCGTCGTAGTCGAAGGTCTGAAACACGCGATCGACCAGCGCCCGGAACTCGAGAGGCACGACCTGGACGTCCATGCCGAGCTCCTTCAGGTCGGCCTGGACGAGCGTCGCCATCTCGGTGCGCTGCGTGTTGGAGGAGCTCGTGACGATGGTGAAGGCGACGCGCTGACCCTGCTGGTCGAGGAGCGCGCCATCTGGGCGCCAGGAGAAGCCGGACGTCTTCAGGATCGCGCGCGCCTCGCTCACCGAGCGCGCGGGACGCGCGATCGAGGCGTTCACCCAGCGTCGGTTCCCGGGACTCACGTTGCCCCAGAGCGGCACCGCCCGTCCCCGATAGACCAGCCGCGCGATGCTCTCGCGATCGACGGCGCGCGAGACGGCGCGCCGGAAACCGAGATCGCCAAACCAGCGCTGACGGGACTCGATCTGCGGCAGGCCCTTGCCGCTCAGATCGTTCTGGTTGAAGACGAGGAAGTTGTATTCGAGGCCGGGGCCGAGGTCCTCGAGTCGATGACGGGCGGATCCGTTTCGGGCGAGCGCGGTGAAGTTGTCGGCGCTCGCCCGGTTGAGGATGTCGCTTTCTCCGCTCTGGAAGCGGATGATCTGGGCGTCCTCGGTGCCCGCGAACAGAAACACGATCTCGTCCATGTACGGCAGCCGGCGCTTCGCGGCGTCGGCCTTCCAGTAGAACGGGTTGCGCTCGAGGACCAGTCGTTGTCCGGCCGTGTATTCCTTCAATCGGTACGGACCAAGTCCCGCGATGGCGCCCGCCGACGTCGTCAACGGCCAGGCTTCTGCCAGCGCGCCTCGAGCGTAGGCGCCGGCCAGGAGGTGCTCCGGCAGGATGGCGATGCTGTCGAAGAGCCGCTCCGCCGCGGCATAGGGCTGTGCCAGCGCGACGCGGACCGTGTGCGCGTCGACCTTGGTCACGCGGACGGGCTGACCGCCGACGATGAGCAGATCCCGCTGCGGCGCGCCCGTGCGCTCGTCCAGCATCGCGCGGAACGTAAACACCACGTCGTCGGCGTCGAATGGCTGTCCATCCGAGAAGCGGATGCCCTTGCGGAGAGTCAGGGTGTACTCACGCCCGTCGGTCGAGCGCGTCCAGCCCCTGGCGAGCGCGGCCTCGGTCAACTGCGTCGAGCGGTTGATGTGAATCAGGTCGCCTGTCATGCGGCCGATCACCTCGCGCGACGGCGCATCGGCGGCGATGGCTGGGTTGAACGTGCGAGGTTCGGCTCGAAGGGCCACGACAAGCCGACGACCGTAGTGGCCGGAGCCGTCGCGTTCGACGAGGACTTCTTCGCCCGCCGCGATCGGCAGCGGCTGCGCGGCCGCTCCTGCCGGAAGCGTTGCGAAGAGCGCGGCGAGGAGGCACGACACCCCGAGTCGCATGGACGGGCCTTTCCTCATGTCGTCACCAGCCGGATGCGGCCGTGAACGGCGGACGTCACGGCATGGTAGGTCACCGCCGTAACGACCAGTGCCACAGCCGGCGCGAACATCCACCAGTACGACGTCAGGACGTCGTACTGCTGCAGGCTTCCGAGCATCGTGCCCCAGCTCGGCGTGGGCTCCCCGACGCCGAGCCCGAGGAACGACAAGGTCACCTCCGCAAGGATGTACTGCGGGACGAGCAGACCGGCCTGCGTCAGCGCCACACCGAAGGTGTGCGGGAGAAGGTGACGGCGCAGCAGGTACAGCGGGTTTGCGCCGAAGCCGCGGGCAGCGAGAACGTAGGTGCGCTCTCGGGCACTCAGGACGACGCCCCGAATCAGGCGTGCCGGCCTGGCCCACCCGACGACGCCCAGAACCGTCACCAGGAGCAGAAACGTGGCGCGCGTGTCGATGTGCAGCGGCAACGCGGCACGCGCCGCAAAGAGGAGGTACAACCACGGCACGGCCATGAACAGGTTGGCCGCCCACATCACGCCCCCGTCGATCCGGCCTCCGCTGAAGCCGGCGACCGTGCCGAGGACCATACCAATCAGAAGCGCAGAGAGAGTGGCCAGCAGACCCGCCCCCACCGATACCCGGCCTCCATGAAGCAGCCGCGAGAGCAGGTCGCGCCCGAAGCCATCCGTCCCGAGGAGGAAGAGACGGCCCGGCGTCTCGACACCGACGAGATGCAGATTGCTTTCGAGCCCCGGCAGCACCGAATAACGCGCGCCGCGCACCATCATCTGGACGGGGAAACGTCGTGACCGGTCCTCCATGTAGCCGTCGGCGGTTGCGGGATCCGGTACCAAGGCGTACACGAACGGCCGGGGATGGAAGCGGCCGTCCGCGTCGATCACGTGCAGCCGGACCGGCGGTGCAAACGGAAGAGCCCGTGCCTGATCCACCGGGTCGTACGGCGCGACGAATCCCGCCAGGAGCACCAGAAGATGCAGAGCCGCCAACACCACGACGAGAGCCCGTGCCCGTCCCCGCGTCATGCGCGAATCCTCGGATCGATCCCGACGAGCGTCAGGTCGGCGGCGAGATTCCCGAGCACCAGCAGCCCGGTGGCCAGCATCGAGGCGCTGAGTACCACATGGACGTCTTTGGCCAGCAGTGCCTCGACGAGCAGCGGGCCGAGGCCGGGCCAGCTCATGACGACCTCGATGAGCAGCGACGCGCTGAGCAGCGTGGCGATTGACAGTCCGGCGAGCGACACCAGCGGGTTGGCCGCCAGCGGCAGGACGAAGCGCAGCGTGAGGCGCGACGGTCTGATGCCGAGGCCACGGGCCGCCTGCACCGCAGGAGCCCCAGCCGCTTCGATCATGCTGGCCCGAACGTGCCGGAACACCGCGGGCAGCGTCGTCACCACCAGCGCGCAGAGAGGCAGAAACGCATGGGCGGCGAAATCCCGGACACGGGCCGTGACGCTCATGTCTTCGGCGCCAGGAGACAGCATTCCCCCCGTGGGAAAGAGCCCGGTTCGCAAGGCCAGCAGGAGCAGCAGCAGCGCAACGAGCAGATCGGGCAGCGCCAGCAGCGTAGACGTCGCGCCCCCGCAGAGACGGTCCGGCCAGCGCCCGCGGCGGCGGGCGGCCCAGATCCCGAGCGGCAGCGCAAGGGCCCAGGTCACCAGGAGGGCAGGAACGGTCAGCAGCAGCGTATTACCCGCCCGCACCCAGAGAACCGATGCCACCGGCGCGCGGTGCGCCAGCGAGAAGCCCAGATCGCCGCTCACGAACGACTGCAGCCATTGCCAGTACCGAGCCAGCGGCGACCGGGTCAGGCCGTACTGGTTCCGCAGTGCCTCGACCGTCTCGGGTCCGACTCGGGTCTCGGCCCGCAGATCGGTGAAAAAGTCTCCGGGCGCCAGTTCCAGCAGCAGGAATGAAAACACCGACACCGAGGCCAGCGTGATCAGGCTGCGGGCGACGTAGCGGAAAACGACTCTCACGCGGTCGCCCCTATCGGAGCAAGGTCCGGCGACAGCGTGTCACCGCGATGCCCCGCGTATGCCCTGTAGAGAACCTCGTCGGGCACGCCTCGCTCGACGATGCGCCCCTCGCGCATGAGCGCGACCTCGGAGGCGAACTCGGCGAGCAGCGCGAGATCGTGCGAGATGCACACGAACGTCAGGCCGCGCGCCGCCTGGAGATGCATCAACACGCCGAGGATGCGCGATCGTGTCGCCTGGTCGAGTCCGGAGAAGGACTCGTCGAAGATCAGCACGGCGGGATCGACGGCCAGCGCGCGGGCGATCGCCAGACGCTGGCGCTCACCGCCGCTGAACTCTTCGGGTCGGGACTCGAGGCGGTCCGACGGCAGCTCCACCAGCGCCATCAGTTCGGCGGCACGATGCCGGCGGTCGGCGGCCGTCCCGATGCCCTGGATCACCAACGGCTCGATGACGATCTGGCCGGCGGTGAAGCGCGGGTTGAGCGCAGCCGCCGAGTCTTGAAAGATCACTTGAAGCTGATTTCGATACGGCAGGAGGGCACGGCCGCGAAGAGCCGCGATGTCCGTCCCGTTGATCCGGATGTGGCCGGCGTCGGCTGGTTCCAGCCCAGCCATGCACCGTGCGAGCGTGGACTTGCCGCATCCGGATCGCCCCGTCAGACCCAGGGTGGATCCGCGTTCGATGTCCATGTCGACGCCGCGCAGGGCCTCGACCTCATGCCGGCGTCCGGAGAACATCCGGCGGTGCGTGTAGGTCCGTCTCAGACCTCGCAGCTCGACGAGTGGCTCCCCCGTCCCCGTCCCTCGCTCGCCCCCTTCGACTCGGGGCGAGGTCCTGCGCACGCGGGTCGTCGTCCTCGTCGGTACTTCTGGTCGGTCGTCGATGCGCCCGGCCGTCATCTTGATCACGCGCGTGGCAGTCGTCGCGAGCACATCCGCACTGTGCGTGATCAACAGAAACGAGATGCCAAGCTGTTCGTTGAGCGTGCGAATCAGGCCGAGCACGTCCGCCCTGACATCCGCGTCGAGCGACGCCACCGGCTCATCGGCAATCACGAGCCGAGGCCGGCAGACGATGGCCTGGGCGATCAGGACCCGCTGGCGCTCCCCTCCGCTGAGCTCGTGAGGGTAGGCGTCGAAGATTCGCGGCAGGTTCTCGCCCAAGCCGACCTCGGCCATAGCGGCGCGGGCACGCTCGAGCGCCGCGCCGCGATCGCACCGTTCGTGCGCGCGAACCACCTCGGCGATCTGCACGCCCGCCCTGAGTAGTGGATTGAGGGCCAGTGACGATTCCTGGAAGACGATGCCCAACTCGGCCCCACGAACCGTCTGCAGATCGCGATCGGTGAGGCCCGTCAGCTCACGGCCTTGAAACTGGATTGATCCTCGAAGTTCGGCGGCCGGCGGCAGAAGGCCCATGAGGGCCAGGGCGAGCGTT
>DASTDQ010000207.1:0-2433 GCA_035710305.1 Vicinamibacterales bacterium
TGGACGGAGCGTCGGCGCCGCAGTCGCGCTGATGGCGCTCGAGAACCCTCAACGCGTGATCGACGCGGTGCGCAACGGCGAGGCCGACATCGGATTCGTCGCCTACAACCCCGAGCGCGCCGGGCCGGTCGAGTTCTCGAAACCCTACCTGCTCGTCCAGCAGACATTTCTGGTGCGAGCCGACTCGCGGCTCCGGTCGGTTGCCGACGCCGATCGCGCGGCCGTGAAGCTCGGCGCGACGCGCAACGACTCGATCGCGTTGTACCTTCGGCGGACGCTCAAGCAGGCGCAGCTCGTCGAGCTGGACGACTCCAGCCGAGACGCGGTCCACCGGACGCTGCGTGAGGGAACGCTCGACGCCTTCGGCGCCAATCGTCAGCGCCTCACCGACATGCAACGGGGCGCCGCCGATCTCCGGCTGCTGCCCGACGATCTGTACGGGGTCGAGCAGACGATCATCGTGCCATCTGGCAGACGTGACGCGCTCGACCGCGTGAATCGCTTCATCGACGACGTGCGCGCGTCGGGGTTCCTGCAGACATCGATCGATCGAAGCGGCGTCGTCGGGATCGCCGTTGCCCCGGCACGGTGATCAGGCGTAGTGTCCGGCTTCAGCCGGACCGTGAGTACGTAGTGTCTGGCTTCAGCCGGACCAAGGTCGTATGAACGCAAGACTGTTCGCCGTCCTCGCAGTCATATTCGGTACCGCTCTGGCCGCAGCTCAAGGTCCTGCGTTCGAGGTCGTTTCCGTCAAGCCGCAGCCCCAACGGCCTGTCCGCGGAGCCCGCGCAGCCCCCAATCGCTACTACCAGCCCGACACGGTCCTGCGGTCTGTGATTGAGTTCGCCTACGACCTGCCATCATTCCGACTCGAGAATGGCCCGGGATGGATCGAGTCGGATCGGTGGGCGATCGACGCGAGGGCCGCCGTGCCGGCACGTACTAGCGAGATGCGTCTGATGGTGCGCCGCCTCCTGGCCGATCGATTCAAGTTCACTGCTCACGTCGAGACTCGCGAGCTGCCGATCTATGAGCTCTATCTGGCTCGCGAGGATGGCAAGATCGGGCCGAATGCCAGGCCCGCCGCACTTGACTGCGCCCCGTATCTCGACGGTGTGCGCTCGGTTCAGGAGTTGAAGGACACCGCCGCGAAGGACTGTAGTGGTAGCGGAATCGTTATGGCCGGCATCGGAGCTTCTGGTGTTGTGGCCGTTTCTCACACGACGTTACGGGGCGTTCCGATGTCTGCCCTGACGACCCACCTCGAGAGGGCGCTTCGTCGTGGGGTCAGAGACAAGACGGGCGTGAGCGGTCCCTTGGATCTGGAGCTCACGTATGCGACTGACAATCCATGGCCTGAGCGGCCGTCGCTCGCCTTCCTCGCGCAACTGAAAGAGAGTCCGCCCCTGTTCACGGCGCTTCGAGAACAGCTCGGATTGGAGCTCAGAGCCAGCAGAGGTCCTGTGGACGTCCTCGTGATCGACTCCGTCGAGCGGCCCACGCCGGATTGAGCGGAAGGGCGTAAACTTCGAGGCGGAGGTGCCCCATGTTCTGGCCGTTCGGTCTTGCCTGCTCGTTCTGCCACCGGAGCAACGACGAGGTCGCCAAGCTCGTTGCCGGCCCGCGTGCGCTGCTCGTCGGTCCGCCCGTCTACATCTGTGATGCCTGCGTCGCTATCGCCGCAAAGATCATGGAACAGCCCGTGATGCCGGCGCCCAGACCCCAGGCCGCCGGCTGGCGGCGATGGTTCAGCCGCACGCAGGTCGCAAGTTCCTGATGCTTGATCGACCCGCTGATCGCCATGTTCGAGCGTTACACGGAGCCAGCCCGCCGAACCCTCTTCTTCGCGAGGTACGAGGCGAGCCAGCTTGGCTCTCTCTCGATTGAAAGCGAGCACCTGCTCCTGGGCCTGATGCGCGAAGGGAAGGGTGTCGCCGCTCGGGTGCTTGGCGCGTTGCCGCTGCCGACGGTCCGCAAGGACATTGAACAGCGAACCGTCTTCCGGGAAAAGGTGTCGACCTCCGTCGAGATACCGTTCAGCGCAGAGGTGAAGCGCATGCTGTCCGCCGGGGCAGAAGAAGCCGATCGCCTGCTGGACAATCACATCGGTCCTGAACACCTTCTGCTCGGCCTGCTGCGGCTGAAGGGCTCGCTGGCGGCCGAGACGCTCGCCAGACACGGCCTTGAATTAGAGTCGGCGCGGCAGAGGATCGTCGCGCACGCTCAACCGCCGCCGTCCCCAGCCGATGCGCCAGACCGCGTCGCATTGCAGGAGCGCGTGGACCAGATCGCGGATCTCGTTCAGCGGCTTCAGCAATTGGCTCCAGGCGATTCCGAAGTGTCCATGAGAGTAGACCTTCTTCTTGCCGACCTGCGCGCCCTGAAGGCGCTGCTCGACAGCAAGCAATGAGCCCGGAGCCCCAAGCCGAGGGG
>DASTDQ010000208.1:0-4484 GCA_035710305.1 Vicinamibacterales bacterium
TCCGCCGAAGGCTCCGGCGAGGCTCGCCGAAGCGCGCGTCGTGCGCGAAGGCGGCAGCCGGACCATTCGGAGATGGGCGAGACTGATTCAATAGACTAGGTTGCAACGTCGCGATCGTTTAGGCTTGGCTCGGTGGAGGTACCCGAATGGCGATCGCGCTGATGCCGTTCCGACGGCGACCGCTCGTCTGTCGCGTAACGGCTCTGGCCCTGCTCTTCCTCGTCTTCGACGCACCCGCCGCAATCGCGCAGCGAACCGCTACCGTGCAGGACCCGCTGGAGCGGCTGAACGAAGCCGTGGACGCGCTGACCAGGAAGGTCTGGCCCAGCGTCGTGCAGATTCAGGTGACCGGCTTCGGGGCGAGCGGGCGGACCGCGGACGGCGACGTCGGCGTCATCGGCCGGCAGCAATCCGTCGGGTCAGGGTTCGTCATCGACACCGACGGCTACATCATGACCAACGCGCACGTGGTGAACAACGCGCAGCGTGTGCAGGTCGTCGTGCCGCCGACCAATGCGGACGGCACGCTCAAGACGGCGCTCTCGGGAAAGATGACCATCCTCCCGGCGCGTATCGTCGGGATCGCCAGCGAGATCGATCTGGCTTTGCTCAAGGTGGATGGCGTGAGGCTCCCGGCGTTGCCCCTGGCGACGTACTCGCAGCTGCGACAAGGGGAAACGGTGTATGCGTTTGGCAGCCCCGGCGGCCTCCGGAACACGCTCACGCACGGCATGGTGTCGGCCGTCGCCAGGCCGATCGATCCTGATTCGCCGCTCATCTACATCCAGACCGACGCGCCAATCAATCCGGGGAACTCGGGTGGCCCGTTGGTCAACGTTCGCGGCGAAGTGGTGGGCGTGAACACGTTCATCCTGTCGCAGTCGGGTGGAAGCGAGGGGCTCGGTTTCGCCGTTCCGAGCGCGACGGCCCGGACGGCGTTCCGTCAGCTCCAGAAGTACGGCCAGCTGCGGCGGCAGGAAGTGGGAATGAGCCTTCAGACGATCACGCCGACGATGGCCACCGCGCTTGGCCTGTCGCGAGACTATGGCGTCATCGTGTCGGACGTCTGGCCGCGCGGACCCGCGGAGGCCGCCGGCATGAAGGTCGGCGACGTCCTCGTGTCGGTGGACGGGCAGCCGGCCGAGAACCTGCCGACCGTGAGCTACAACTTCCGTCTCAGGGACTCGCCGGAGAACGTGCAGATCGTCGTGCTCCGCGGAGGCACGCAGCAGACTTTGAGCGTGGCGGCCGTCGAGGATCGAAACGAGCTCGATTCGCTGTCCACGATGTCCGACGTCGAGCGGAACATCGTGCCCGAGCTCGGCATCCTCGGCATCGCGATCGATGCGAAGGTCGTGGCCGTGGCCAGCGGGCTGAGGGATCCGTACGGCATCATCGTCGTGGCCCGTGTCTCGGGCGCCAAGACTGAGATTCCCCTTCAGCCCAGAGACGTGATTCGAAGCGTGAACAACAAGATGATAATCACGCTGCGAAGCCTCCAGGACGCCGTGCGCGCGCTGACGCCAGGCTCGCCCGTGACGCTGCAGATTCAGCGCGACGGCAAGCTGACGTTCGTGTCGTTCACGTACGAGTGACGCCCGGCCTCCGGCCGCGCCTTCACTGGTGCCAGGACGTCTACAGAGTCCTGACGCGGACGTTCCTGAACTTCACCGTCCCGGCGCCGTACTGAAGCGCAATCGGCCCATTGGGGTACTTTGCGTCGTCGACGTCCACCATCTTCATCCCGTTGAGGATGACGGTGAGCTTCGTCCCACGGGCCGTGATGTCGAACGTGTTCCACTTCCCGCCCGTCATGACGACGCTCGCCGGCTTTGCGACGTCGACGATGCCGCCGGTGCGGTAGGACTGGTCCGGCCGCTTGTCGTAGATGTTCACTTCGTAGGAATTCGTGGCGCTGATCGTTTTTGGATCCGCGCACCGGATGAACACGCCGCTGTTGGCATCGTCGGTCACCCAGAATTCCAGCGTGATCTGGAAGTCGCGATACGGAGTGGGCGTCACGAGGAATCCGGTTCCCATGCTGGCCTGGATGGCCCCCTCCGCCACTGACCAATTGGCGTTGCCGACGACGTTCCAACCCTTGAGGGTCGAACCGTCGAACAGCGAGGTCCAGCCGCCGCTGCCCTGCGCGGCGACTCCTGTCTGCAGCGCGAGACCCGACAGAAGCGTGCTCAGGAGCAGAACTCTCATGCGTGTCATAAAACCTCCATCTCGCGGTCCGGCTGAAGCCGGACACTCCGACGGTCCGGCTAAAGCCGGACACTACGTACGACGGGTCCGGCTGTCAACGCGCCTGGACGCGACGCGTGAGTTCGTCGAACCAGTTCAACACCACGACCATCGTTGACGCCGTCGGCTCGCCGAGCGGCTTGATCATCAGGAAGCGGCCGTCGGCAGCGACGTCGTAAGAAGGGGGCTGTCCGTTGAGCGTGTAGACCGCCTCGAAGAGCGTCGTCGCCGGCTTGAAGTCGAACGTCGATCCGGCGTTCACCGCCACCGACTTGAGTGTCCTGCCTTCGAGGTAGAACAGCTCCCGGCCGTTCCTCGCCCACACCGGTTCGACTCCGCCGTCCGGCGACACGCGAACGGGCGCGCCCGGCCCGGGATACGGCTGGACCCAGATCTCGAACCGGCCAGTCGCATCGGACGTGTAGGCCATCCAGCGCCCATCCGGAGAAAGCATCAACCCCTCGAATCCTTCGCGGCCCGGCGTCCGGACGAGCGGCCGCGGTTGAGGCTTGCCCTCGTTGCCACCAATCGGAATCGTCACAATGTCGGTGTCGGAACCGGCTCCGGTTCCCGCTCCGTCCACCGCGACTGCGAGGATATTCCGGCCGTCGGCCGTTACCCCATGTGGATGGTAATGCTCTGCGGGCGAAACCGGGATCGGGGCGCCGCTGCCGTCCGCGGCGATCGAGAGAAGCGGCGCCGGCGAGGCGGTCTCGAAGACCAGGCTCCGCCCGTCAGGCGTCCATATCGGAGCGTAGTGAGATCCGTCCCGAGTGAGCCTGATGGGCGGCCGTCCGCTCAGGTCGTAAACCCAGATGTCGCTGTCCACGACGAGCGCAAGACGATGGCCGTCCGGAGAGAGACGCGGATGCTCCACTCCCCCGAGCGGCCCCGTCGTTACCGCCGCCACTTCTCGTCCGTTGCGATCGACCCAGACCGGCGTACCCATGGCCGCGCTGGTTCCACTGCCGACATACACCAGCGTCCCCGTGGCCGACTGCGCGAAGTGGGAGGCGCCGCCCTGAGACCCGCCGTTGGGAACGTTCTCGAGGAGCGGGATGGCTCCTCCGGTCGCCTGCAGACGGCCGAGATCGAACGGGACGCCGAACACCGTCTCATCCCGAGCGTAGAGCAGGTGACCTGTAGGAACGTACCGGGCATCGCGCCCACCCTTGATGACGACGCGGCGCTCGTTCGAACGGATCGACTGCACGACAATCTGCGCGTCGTCCCAGGTGGCGTTCAGGGAGCGGATGGTGAACAGGACCCACTCACCGCCGGGGAGGAGCTGAGGACCGTGCGCCGACTCTCCCGCCTGGACCTTGATGAGCACTTTCGGCTCGCCGCCTGAGCCCGCGACGCGCCAAATCCCGTCCGGTCCCTGACCGTAGAGGATGGTGTCGTCTTCGTTCCACGATGCGCCCGTCAGGGTTTCGGCGTCGCAGAGCTTGACGGGGGCTCCGCCGCTCACGGCGACTTTCATGAGCTGCCGGGGTTGCCAGAAGCCGATCCACTCACCGTCGGGAGAAAAGAACGCGCCTCGGGCACCCGACTCCGTTCCCCGAATCGGCGTCGGCTCGAGCTGATTCAGGTCGCGAAGATTGAGCCGGCCGTTTGCGCTGTAAACGATGTGGGTTCCCGCCGGAGACAACGCCACGAGATGACGGCCGACGTTGGTGTAGCTCTCGCCTGCGGGAAGCGTGATCGTGAATCGCTGGGTCTGGAGAACGGGAACCGGCCGCGTCATCCACGCGACCGCGCCCACCGCCCCGCCCGCAACGACGGCGGTGACGGCCAGCGGCACCAGGCGTCGAGGAAGCGATCCGGGGTTGACGGCCGCAGTGACCGCTGGCCCCTCCGGGGTCGCTAGCATCTCCTGGATGTCCAGGCGCGCGTCGCCGATGTCCTGCAATCGCTGCGCGCGATCGCGCGCGAGACAGCGCTTGAGCAGCCGCAGGAGCGAGCGTGGCGTCCCCTCGGGTAGCGCGCGCCAGTCGGGATCTGCCCGGAGACCGGCGGCCATCGTGTCCGACACGTCGTCTCCAACGAACGCGCGCTTTCCGGACAGCATCTCGTACAGCACGCAGCCGAAGGCCCAGACGTCGCTCCGCTTGTCGGCGACGCGTCCTTTGGCCTGCTCGGGACTCATGTAGGCGGCCGTGCCGAGCAGCACGCCGGCCCGGGTTGCCATCGCGGGCGATGTGATCGTGGGAGATTGCGTGAGGTCCGTCGGA
>DASTDQ010000209.1:0-27180 GCA_035710305.1 Vicinamibacterales bacterium
CCCGGGTTCGCGGGCGGCGAGGTCATCCCCGGCGTCCTGACGCCGGCCTACGAGGAGGCGTTCAGGAAGCGGCGCTCGCTCGGCGCCGACTACGACCGGCTGACGACGTGCGAGCCGGCCGGATATCCGCGATGGCTGCTCGAGCCCTACGTGCGCGAGTTCGTGAACACGCCGTCGCAGTCCTGGTGGCTGAACGACCTCGGCAACGACACGCGCCGCGTCTTCATCGGCCAGGAGCACAAGAACGTGGACGGCACGCATTCGCCGGAAGGTGACAGCGTCGGCTTCTGGGTGGACGACATGCTCATCGTCCACACGATCCAGATCTATCCCA
Organism: Vicinamibacterales bacterium; assembly: GCA_035710305.1. Taxonomy (GTDB): domain Bacteria; phylum Acidobacteriota; class Vicinamibacteria; order Vicinamibacterales; family UBA2999; genus Gp6-AA40. The sequence continues at coordinate 335 of DASTDQ010000209.1, forward strand.
ACGATTACTTCCGCGGGCAGCCGCCGACGAGCAACCAGTTCGAGAGCGTCGAGATCTGGCGCATGGTGCCGCTGGCCAACGGCGAGCGGCGGATCAACGTGAACGTCACCTTCTACGACAAGCTGTCGCTGCAGCGCCCGCTGACGGCGGTCTACACCTTCCGTCGGAACACCGAACTCGAAGAGGCGGGCTACCGCATGCGCCACTGGGAGTGCGAGAGCAACGAGAACTCATTCCTCGAGATCGACAAGGACGGCAAGCCGAAGACCCAGTTCCGCCTGCCGGGGGAGCCCGGTTTCGACGATGTCCGGGGCGTGGATCCGCGGCGGAACCCCGATCTGCCAATCGATCTGCCGGGGCAGTCGCGCAACCCGATCTTCGACGAAGCGGTGACGAAGAAGTAGGCGTACGTAGTGTCCGGCTTTAGCCGGACCGTGATCAACGGAGTGGAGACACGAGCATGAAGACACATCGCCTGCTGCCTTGCGCCGTGCTAATCATCACCGCGGCGGCGACCGCCGTGAGCGCGCATCACAGCTTCAGCATGTTCGACAGGACGAAGGAGGAGGTCCTCGTTGGCGACGTCGTCCGCTGGGGCTTCAACAGCCCGCACACGCTGATGTACATCCGCGACGGCAAGGGGACCGTGTGGACGTTCGAGGGGGCGGCGCCGCCGGCGATCATCGGGCGCACGCCGAGGATCGACGGCTTCACGTTCAAGCCTGGCGACCGCGTGACGATGATTCACTGTCCGCTGCGCGACGGGCGGAGCGGCGGGGCGATCGGGCTGGTGGTGACGAAGGACGGCAACTGGTACAACCCGGCTGATGGCGGCTGCGGCGCGCAGGAGATGAGCTGGCGCAAGTGGCTCGAGGCGGGCTACGCGTCGCGGGCGCAGGCGGAAGCGGCGTCGAAGAAGTGAAAGCCTCGTCACGGTCCAGAATGAATGCCTCGACACGTAGCCCCAACGGCAGTTCGTGCCCGTCATCAAGCCGCACAATCACTTCCAGAATCTTCGTGTCGACCCGTTCGGCGGGATCGTCGGTACGAATGTTCTTCCTGCCGAGCACCTGCCCGACGCGCACGACGCGACCCCAGAACTTCGTGTCCAGAAACGCGTCCGCGGTCACATAGGCGCGCGCACCAACAGCGATCCGGCTCACGTCCACCTCATCGACATCCACTCGTACGTGAAGGACCGACCGATCCGCGATCGTGAAAATCGGTGAGTCGAACTGCGTCGAGACCAGTTCGCCTGCCTTCCGATACCTGCGAAGAACCACTCCCGCGATCGGTGCGCGAACGAACGTTTTCTCGTAGAGCGCGCGCGTTTCCTCCAACCGCGCCCGAGCCAGCGCCACTTCCGATTCCGCTTCGGCACGATCCTCTTCGCGTGCGTCGGCCTCAATGAGGCTATGACGTTCCCGGGCGGCCACGAGGCGCGCGTGTGCAACTCGAGCTTCGCGCTCGGCCGTATCTGCTTCCTGATGGGAGATCACGCCTTCCTTCAGCAGGCTGCGCCGCCGACCTAACTCCAACCGGGCATGTTCAAGGACCGCCTCTTCTTGTGCCACCGTGGCCGCCGCCTCCCGGCGCTCCTGGTCGCGCCGACCGTTGAGCACCCGTCGTTGCTGCGCTTCCTTGAGGAGTAGCTCCGCCTGAGCAGACTGCACCCGAGCCAGGTAGTCCTGGTTCGAAACCACTGCCAGAACCTGGCCCCGCTCGACGCGGTCACCCTCATCGAACAGTACTGCGTGCAGCCGGCCAGACACCTGGGCACCGAGGTTGATCTCCTCAGAAATCGGCTCCACACGTCCGGGTCCGGCGGCAACCGCCGATCGGTCGGCCGACCTCGCAGCCGGTGTGGCGGCGACTGATTCGCCTTGGCGCCGCAGCCCGGCGAGCGACAACACAACGAGCCCCACGAGGGCCATGGCGGCCAGCACTTTGGATTTCTTCACAACGGCTCCTCGCGCGAACGGGCATCCTCCTGGCCGACGATTCGACCGTCCTCGATGCGGACGACGCGATCGGCGAATTCAAGGATTCGTCCGTCGTGGGTGACGAGCACGACCGCGCGCCCGCGTTGATGGGCGAGATCGCGGAGGAGCCTGATCACGCTGAGTCCGCTGTGCAGATCCAGCGCGGCTGTCGGCTCGTCGGCGAGGATGATGGACGGTTCGCTCGCCAGGGCGCGGGCGATGGCGACGCGCTGTTTCTGGCCGCCGCTGAGATCGGCTGGTAAGACGTCGCGCTTGGTCGCCAAACCGACCCGATCGAGGAGGGCCGCCGCTCTGTGACGTCCTTCGCGTCGGGACCGGCCCTTGAGGTGCAGCACGAGCTCGATGTTTTGACTGGCCGTGAGCGCCGGGAACAAGTTGAACCCCTGGAATACGAAGCCGACGTGCTCGAGCCGCACGTGGGGAAGGTCCCGCTCATCGAGGCTCGACACCTCGCGGCCCAGAATCCGAACGACACCCGACGTCGGACGGAGGATGCACCCGATGATCGACAAGAGAGTTGTCTTGCCGCTGCCCGATGGCCCCATCAGGAGGACGAGCTCCCCGCGGTCAACGTCGAGATCAACGTCGTCCAGCACGCGCAGCGTTGTGTGTCCCTCCCCGTAGTTCTTGGTGACGTGCCGAACCGAAATCGCCTTTGCCACCTCTGCTAGGCCTTGAACACCAGGGCGGGATCGAGTCCGGTCACCTTCTTAATGGACACCAGGGCCGCCACCACGCACATCACGATCGTCAATCCGAGCATGCCGACGGCCATTTCCGGAGGGAGGAGGATCGCGGCTCCACCTTTCTCGCTCGCACGCACGACGAACCAGCTCGCCGCCATCCCCACCACATAACCGATGAGAGCGCTGAGGATGGCCTGCTGGATGATCACGCCGTAGAGGAAGCGGTTCGTTGCCCCCATCGCCTTGAGCGTTCCGTACTCCCGAATGTGATCCATCGTCGTGGCGTAGATGGTCTGAGCGACCACGACCACCCCGACGACCAGGCCGAGCAGCGCGGCGAGGAGTACGGCCACCCCGGCGCCCGTGGTGAACATCCAGTAGAAGCGCGTCATCCGGCTGAACTCGGCCCGCGTGACGACATCGACGCCGTTCACACGCGCGACCAGCCCGCGCCGGACGGCTTCGACCGGGACGCCGCGAGCTGTGGTCACGAGGACGTAGAGGGTTTGATCCTCCCGAAGAGCCGTGTAGTTCTGCGCATTCTTGAAGGACGTAAACACGTGCGGCGCCGTCGTGAAGGCACGAATGCCCCTGGTGAAGCCGACCACGCGTGCCCGGTGACCCCTGATCTCGACGACCTGGCCCAGGTGGGTGACGCCAAGTCTGTCGCGATACAACTCGTCGACGAATACGGCATCCGGCGCCTTGAGATCCTGCAGGGTTCCCACCGTCACATTCCATGGCGTGCCCAGGCCCCGATCGAGGTTGAACCCGACCACCTGGACGTTCACCTGACGGCCGTCCGGTCGCTGCCACGACGAGAACCTGGCGACGTACTTCTCGGCGTCTGCCACCCCCGGCACGGTCAGTACGGTCGACAACGTGCGCTCGGAGAAGGGCACTCCCAATTCGATGTACGGCACCCGCCTCGCGGTGATCCACAGGTCGGCCCCAGACCGATCGATGAGGTTGGAGGTCGTCGCCGTGAAGCCCAGGAAAAGGCCGAATTCCACGACAACCAGCACGACGGCGAAGACGATGCCCGTGAGGGTCACGGCCAATCGCACCTTGTCGTGGATGAGGTTCCGCCAGGCCAACATCGACATCCGTTCACCGTTTATTGCGATCGCTGGCATGTGACCAGCGAGAAGGGGTGGGGGGCTCGGTCGCACGTCCCCCCCGGTTGTCCCTGCACTATCGAATCATTGCGCCCACGAGAGGGTTCAAGGTCGCGACATCCTGCTGCGTCACCGGGACGAACGCCGGCAACGGGATGGTGAGATCGGCAAATGCGATCGAACCGCCGCTCTGGTCGGTGCAGAAGACCTGCTCAACGTCCTTCACCCGCACAGTGACGATGATGTTGGTCGTCGCAGCGGAGCGGAACCGCACCAGCTGTTCATAGCCGGGTGACGGGCTTGGCTCCACCGTACAGAAATTGCCGAGGCCGCTCACGTTCGCGGTGGGGATGCCTTGGGGAAACTCTGGAACACCAAAGAACAGATCCGGAAGCCGGGCGCCTGTTACCGGATCGACCTCGAGATCTGTTGCGCCGAAAACGATCGCGTCGATTCCCGGCCCTCCGATAAACGCCTCGCTTCCATCGCCGGGAGCCCAGACATTCACGTCGTTGCCCTGTCCGCCGAACATGATGTCGCTGTTCGGGGGCCCGCCTGGCGCCGGGCCGCCGTCCGGCCCGCCGAGGATAATGTCGTCGCCGGGACCACCATTCATCACATCGTTGCCGTTCAGTCCAAACATCACGTCATTGCCACGGCCTCCGTCGAGAACGTCAGTTCTGTTGAGGGACTGATTGGCGACAGCGCCAGCCTGAATCAACGCGTTCGTCTGGTTGTCGTCATCGAAGCCGATGAGGAGCTCGGGACCCTTGCCGTCTTCGATTAATGCGGCATGTGTCGGGTCCGTCTGGCCGAGGAGGAGGCCCAGCAGCGCGAGCAGCAGGCCGGCAGACAGCGCAGAAAGGCCGAAACGGGAAAGAAGCCTGATCTGACTCATTGTGTTCTTCCTCTTCTGATGAACGGTTACTCAATCGCAGGGCGTCAGCAGGTGCCGACTCATTCCTCTAATCTCAGGACGCGCTCGAAAATTCCGACCTCAGCTGGTCCCGTAGCGCCTTCCGCAGCGCCTGCCGGCCGCGCGACAGGCCGGACATGACGGTTCCAATGGGCCGGCCCGTCGCATCAGCGAGTTCCCGGTAGGACAAGCCATCCAGCTCACGCAGCACGAGCAGTTCACGATGGCGATCGGGGACGGCCATCATCGCCGCCTCGATCAATCTGGCGTCGTCGCGCTGGAGCGCCAGGGTTTCAGGATCGCTTTCTCGTTGATCGATGCTGTGTCGCTCCTCATCGAACGGGTCCGTCTGTGCGAGCCGGCCGTTTCCGCGCCAGCCATGGCACGTGTTACGCACGATTCGGAGAAACCAGGCCCGCCCGTTACCGCCCGTGAATGTCCGAAAGTAGCGGAGCGCCCGCAACGAGGCTTCCTGCACGGCGTCTTCAGCATCGTGTTCGTTCCGCAGCAACCAGCACGCCAGCCGAAATGCGGTGTCGAGGTGAGGAACGACCACTTTGTCGAACCCCTCGCCATTCGGCGCTTCCGCGGTCGATCGATCGCAACCATCAGACATGAAGCTCTCCGACGACTTGCTGGATCCCCTCGTCGAGCGTGGGATAGGTGAAGCGGAACCCGATCCCACGCAGGCGGATGTTCGAGAACAGGCTGTCAGCCTGGCGGTAGTCATCGAGCGCCGTCCCGGTGATGAACCAGGTCGTCGCTGCGGGTACTCGCCGGATGCGCAGCGGACGGTTCGCCTGGCGCGCGAAGGTCGCAGCGAACTCGTGCAGCCGGATCGGATCGTCGTTGACGAGGAAGTACCGATTGCCCACTTCGCCGCGCTCTGCGAGATATGCCAGTGCGCGTGCGCAGTCCTGAATGTGAATCGGCGACACCCACGGTCCAGCCGTTCCGATCTGCCAGACGGGCCGACCGGACATCACCGGTTCGATCACGCGTTCGCGGAACCATGAACCGTTGCCATAGACCCACCCTGGAAACGCCGTCACGATCGGCAGCCCCGCGACGACGTAGCCGTCGAGGCGGTCGAGCGCGGGCGTGAGGCACCGCGCCCAAGCCAGGGGCCTGGGCGGTTCGTCCTCGGTGATGGGCCGCGGCCCCGTCGCGCCGTACGCGCGCGGGTCCGCGACGTACACAATCCGCTCCGCCCCGCCCGCTGCGAGCGCGTCCAGGAGGTGTGCGTCCGTCGTTGCGCGTGTTCTCGAAATCGCAGAGGCCGCTTTCCGAGTCAGGCGCGGGCCACCGCTCGAGTGCGCGGGAAGATGGAAGACCCATTTGGCGGCGGCTGCGTCCTGCCACTGTCCGGGTTCGCGCAGGTCGCCGATGACGGGTACGGCGCCGAGACGGCGCACGTGCTGGGCCGCCTCGGCGGACGGCGTCAGGCCGTAGACGTGGTGCCCACGTGCGACGAGGATCCTGACCAACGCCGTGCCAACGAATCCCGCCGCTCCAGTCACGAACGAAGTCACCGTTGCTGCGCGTGTCATGTGTCGAGTGTGAAGTGCGACCGGGCTGGCGACCACCCACAGCGCCCGCACACAACCCGTACGGCCGCCGTACGTGCTGCTCTGCCGGCGGTCATCAGGCTGTGGCGCGGGCCACAATTTTGGGGAATTCAGCGACGTCGCGTGCGTTGGGCAGACTCGGCGCCGGCTGTGCGTGACTGTTGTCGATGAGCCGGTACTTCGCCAGGTATCTGGACAGTTTTCGAGGACTGATACCCATGAGCCGGGCGGCCGCCTCTCGCTTCGCCATCGACAGTTCGAGTGCGCGGCTGATCGTCGCGTATTCGATCCATTCGATGTTGTCGCGCAACCTCAACGATGGCACGCCCGCCCTCTGCGCGCTCGACCCCGCTTCGACCGTGACCGCGTCGCGCGTGATCGTCGTGCCGATCGTCAACGCCACCGCGCGCTCGATGGTGTTCTCGAGCTCGCGCACGTTGCCCGGCCAGTGATATTCCAGGAGCGAGGCGATGACCCCGTCCTCCACGCGATCGATCGACTTGCCGCATCGCGTCGCGTGCTTGTCGATGAAGTGCGCCACGAGCATCGGAATGTCGTCAACGCGCTCGCGAAGCGGGGGCACGACGATCGGGATCACGTACAGGCGATAGTAGAGATCGTCCTGGAACCGCCCTTCGTCCACCAGTCGACGCAGGTCGCGATTGGTCGCGGCGATCACGCGAACGTCCACGTGCTCGGTCCGGTCCCCGCCGAGCGGCTCAATCTCGCGCTCCTGCAGGACGCGCAACAGCTTGGCCTGCGATCCAAGGCTCATCGTTCCGATTTCGTCGAGAAAGATGGAGCCGCGATTGGCCAGGGAGAACTTGCCTCTCTTCGTGACGGCGGCGTCCGTGAACGCTCCTCTCACGTGGCCGAAGAGCTCCGATTCCAGCAGCGTGTCTGGGATGGCTGCACAGTTGACCCGGATGAACGGCATGGCTCGCTGCGCGCTGTGATGGTGCACGGCACGCGCCACCAACTCCTTGCCCGTGCCCGTTTCACCCGTGATCAACACCGTGCTGCGTGTTGCCGACACCAGCTCGATGCGGCGGATCACGTCGGTGACGGCGCGGCTCTGACCCACGATCCCATGCAGCGTCACAACTCCTCCTCACCGAGTGCTAACGAGGCTCCAAGGCCTCGTTAGTCCTCCTGAGTGCACCGCGGCTCTACTCCACAGCTCGCTTGTGTTGGTGGGCTCCGGCCGAGGCCACGCTAACCAAACGGCCTGTTCTGCTAGCCACGAGCGTTGGCAACATTACCGACACAAGCGAGTTCCGGGGTTAATATCCTTCGAGGGAGCCGGGATCGAATGCCGCGCCGCCGCCTGCGAGCTGACCTCGTATCGCCCCGTCTGGGTTCAGCGCGGTATGGACGTTGAAGTAGTGCGCCGCGGGATTGTTGAGAATCGCAGCCGCCCTGTCTGCCGGCACGTTGATGCCGCTCTTCGTAATGGACCCGCTGCCGTTGGTGAGCGTCATCTCACCCGACGCCAGCGTGGCATCGACGACGATCCCGCCGTTGACGCCCGCCGATGCGTTATGGATGTGCGCCTTCGTCACCGTGGCCCCGGCCGGAAGCCCCTGGACGCTGATCTGAACGGTCATCGAGGCCGACGTGATGGCGCCGGAGCCATCCCGCGACACCGTGAGGGCGATGGTCGCCGTCCCGCTGCTGCCCGCATCGGCGTTGTTGATAGGCGGCACCTCATTGGCGGAAGAGAGGGGCACCGTGAAAGTGGATGTGGTGGTCCCTGTGGTCCCTGGTGAGGGTGCCGTTGGCGAAGGTGAGGGTGCGATTGGCGATGAGTCGTAGTCGCTGCACCCGACCGCGAGGACACTCAGCCCCACGGCAATCAAAGCAAGTCGATTCATACTGTTCTGCCTCCTAGATGTCGCTCAGAAGAATTTCCGAGCGAGGTTGAACCCGAGATAGAGACTGTCCGAGAAGCCGCCGCGCGCCAGTTGTCCGAATGTCGTGCCTTGCCCGTTGTTGAAGTTGAGTTGAAAGAGGTGACCACCCGCACGCTTCTCGATGCCGAATCCAAAAGCGGGCTTGTCGGGGGTGTAGCCGCCGGCGCGGGGAGCCACTTCGCCGACCACGTACACCGTGGAACTGACGCGCAGGCGGGCGCCGATTCCCACAAACGTCGTGTCGCGGTCGAGGTTCAGCGCTCCGGCCGTGTTGTGAACCCAGACTGGTGTGGCGTAGACCGCGAGTCTGTCGCCGACCATCCTCGAGACGACCAGCCCCACCGCCGGTGAGTACTGTTCCTGGAAGTTGTCCACACCTTCGACCGAGACCAGGGCCGAAAGCGATACCGGGACAGACTCGCTTTGGCGCACGGGGTCGTACTTGCCGTAGAACTGGAAGGTCTTGTCGATCGCCGTCCGGTACGCCGCGGCCTGCAGGTGCCGCGCCACGCCGAACCGGTACTCGAACCCGACTACGGCTCCCTGATCCAGCCCGAACAGATTGCTCGCATTCCCGAGGATGTCGCCCTGTCGAAGATTCCCGTTGAACCGATGCGTGAGCTGAAAGCCCGACCCACGGAGCGGGAGCCTCAGCGTGGACGGCAGGTTGAGCACGCGAAAATCCGGTTCCGCGAGAACGAGCGCGCCATCGTCGTCTTCCGCGGCCGGATCGTCCGACTGGCTGGCTGGTTCGCTCTGCGAGGCGTCCGATGTCGACTGCACGCGTGCCGGACTCGCGCCTTCGGTCTGCACGGTATCCACGCCTTGTGCGGCGACGGCCGAGGTCAACACGGTGAACAGCGCGGCGGCTGAGAAAACGATCGAGCGCGGTGTGATGGCGAACATGAGCTGTTGTTCTCCTCTCAATGACGTTCACGGACCCGGTTTCACGACCAGCCACGCCTTCATGCGGCCGTGACCAGCGCCGCAGTATTCCGAGCACACGATCTCGAACGTGCCGGCTTCCTTTGGCATCAGCTCGACCGTGAGCCTGCCGCCAGCAGGGATCGGCACGTTCAGCCCGAGCTCCTTCACCCGGAATCCGTGCGCGCGGTCGAGAGAGACGAGGTTCAGCCGCACCCGCTCGCCGACACGAACCTCGATCTGCTCAGGAGCAATGGCGTAGCGCGACAGCCTGACGTCGACCGTTCGGGTCGAATCAGCCAATTGCGGCGTTAGCACGACCACGAACGGAAGCGCCAGGAGCAGTGTCGGAGCGAAGCGTTTCATCCTCCCGGTAACGAATGTCGTCGGAGCGTCTGTCATGCGACCAGTGTGGAGTTCGAGAGAGCCGGCGACCACCCACAGCGCCCGCACGGGACCCGTACGACACTCGTACACGACGGCAGTAAGATGAACGGGCCCATGGTTTATGGCGCTCCGAGGTCGTTTGGGGAGCACCTCAAGGCGCTCCGCGAGGTGGCGGGCTACACACAGGAAGAGCTCGCGACGATTGCGGGCCTGTCCGTTCATGCCGTGAGCGCGCTGGAGCGCGGGGAACGACGCCGGCCGCATGTGGAGACGGTGCGCGCGCTGTCGGCGGCACTGGACCTGACGGGTGCAGCGCGAGATGCCTTCGTCAACAGCGCGAGGACACCGGCGGAGCACGCGGCGGCCGACGAGCTCGGCGGGGTCTCACTTCCTTTGGCGCTCACGTCGCTCCTCGGCCGCGAGGCTGACGTGCAGACACTGCGGCACTGGCTCGCGGATCCTGCTGTCCGTCTGATCACACTGACCGGGACAGGCGGGGTCGGGAAGACCCGCCTGGCGCTGGAGATCGCGCATGCCATCGCGGCGGAAGGCGGTCCGCGAGTGGTGTTCGTGCTGTTAGCGGCGATTCGGGATCCCGCGTTTGTCGCAGCAGCGATTGCCGAAGCCCTTGGCCTGTCGAACGTCACGCCGCTCGAATTACCAACGCGAGCCCGCACCGCGTGTGCCGATCATCCTACGTTGCTGGTGCTCGACAACTTCGAGCACGTATTGGATGCGGCGCCGTTGATTGCCGACCTCCTCTCGTCGGTCGCGTCGCTGAGAGTGATGGTCACCAGTCGCGCCGCGCTCCATCTGCGCGGGGAGCGCGAGTACGCGGTTGGACCACTCCCGTTGGACGGTGACGCCGACGCGATGTCGCCGGCAGATCTTGCTCTGTGTCCCGCGGTGCACCTGTTCGTGGAGCGAGTACGCGAGGTGAACCCCGACTTTCGGCTGACTGCGGCGAATGGGCCCAGCGTGGCGGCGATCTGTCGTCGACTCGACGGACTGCCGCTCGCCCTCGAGCTCGCGGCCCCCTGGATGAAAGTGCTGACGGCTGAGGACCTCCTCCGCAGGCTCGGACTCGACCTCCTCCACTCGACCGCCCCGCGTCGTGATCTCCCGGAACGCCAGCAAACGATGACTGCGACGGTCGCATGGAGTTATCAACTCCTCGGCGTAGACGAGCAGCGCGCGTTCCGTCGTCTCAGTGCGTTGCCGGGTCGCTTTTCCATCGAGGCGGCCGCAGCCGTTATTACCGGTGATGACCGGAGCCCGGCTCACAACGAGTACGCACTCGGCGAAGTGGCCGCCCTGATCGACAAGAGCCTCCTGCTGCGAGCCGAGACGTCCGTGCCCGCGCGGCCCCTGTACCAGATGCTCGAAACCGTACGTGCCTGCGCGGCGGTCGAACTTGCGTCGGCGGGTGAGCGCGATGACGTGCTCCAACGGCTCGCGCAGCATTACGTCGGCGAAGCCTCACGCGCCGCGGAAGGGCTCAGGGGACTCGCGCAGCTCGAGTGGCTGGATCGCGTGCGCGACGACCTCGAGAATTATCGCTGTGCGCTGTCGTGGCTCATCGAGCGCGACCGTCCCGCCGACGCGGCCGGCATCGCGTGGGACCTGAAGTACTTCTGGCTGATCCGAGGGCATGCTGCCGAAGGGCTTCGGTGGTATGACCAGATTCTGACCCTGCCGGCCAATCCGGCCGGCGCCGAATCGAAAGCGCTTCTCGGAGCGGCGACGTTGTGGTGGACGCAAGGAGAACTCGGGCAGGCACGCAAGGGACTCTCTCGAGTCCTGCAGATCGCTCACGAGGTTGGCGACCTGGAAACGATTGCGCAGGCCGAGCACATGTCGGGACACGTCGAACACGCGCTTGGCAATCTCGGCGCGGCTCGCCAATGTTTCATACACAGCCTCGAAAGGTTCCGGGCCCTCGCGATCCCCTCTGGCATCGGCACCACGCTGAGCGGAATGGCGGTGCTCGCCCTTGCGACCGGCGATACCGATCACGCGGAGCGACTGCTCGATGAGGCGACATCGATGCTCCAACGCGCCGGTCCGTGGTTCCTGACGTGGGCGCTGTATGTCCGGGCAGTCTTGAGCGTGCGGCGCGGGGACCCCGATGAGGCGATCTCGTTGGTACGCGACAGCCTCACGCGTATTCGTGAACTCCATGACAAGTTCGCGTTCGTGTACGCCCTGGTCCCTCTCGCTGCCGCCGCAGTGCTCAAGAACGACGACGTGTGGGCGGCACGGATTCTGGGCGCCCGAGACGCGGTCACCGAACGCACTGGTGTCACCGTGGCTGACAGATCCGTGCAGGACCTGCGAGAACGGGCCGAACGTGAGGCGCATGCACGCCTCGGTCCGGACCGCTGGGCCCGTGCCTATACCTCCGGACAGCACGCCTCGATCGACGCGTTGTTGAACGACATCGACAGCGTCCTTCGCAAAGGCGTCGTCACCGACTAGGGACCCAAAAGCCGGACAGGGAATATTCGGGGCTGACCCGAGGTTAGCGGGTCAAGGGCGGGTGTGTTCCGACTCGCACCTTGGGCTGCCTGAAGCACGCACGATGACCAGACTCATGACCGTGGGCGCCCCGAGATCTTTCGGGGCCCAACTCAAGGCACTCCGGGAGGCGGCGGGGTACACGCAGGAAGAGCTGGCGACGATTGCCGGTCTCTCGGTCCATGCGGTGAGCGCGCTGGAGCGCGGGGAACGACGCCGGCCGCACGTCGAGACCGTGCGCGCGCTGTCAGCCGCCTTTGATCTCACGGGGACGCCCCGTGACGTGTTCGTCGCAAGCGCGAGGGCACAGGCTGGCCACCCGCCGGTTGACGCGCTCGATGCCGCCGCGCTCCCTCTGACTCTCACGGCTCTGCTCGGCCGCGACGCTGACTGTCTGACGTTGCTGCGCTGGCTGGCCGAGCCGGGCGTGCGCCTCGTGACGCTGACCGGGCCGGGAGGGGTCGGGAAGACGCGTCTGGCACTCGAGGTCGCGCATGCGAGGGCAGGCGAGAGCGGCACCCATGTGCTGTTCGTGCCGCTGGCCGCGATTCACAATCCCGCCTTTGTGGCCCCCGCGATCGCCGAGGCGCTCGGTCTTTCCAACATCACGACCCACGACTTGCCGAAGCGCGCCCGCATTGCCTGCGCCGATCGCCCCACATTGCTGGTGCTCGACAATTTCGAGCAGGTCCTGGATGCCGCGCCGCTCGTCGCCGATCTCCTGACCACTGTCGCCTCGCTTCGTGTGCTGGTCACGAGCCGCGCGCCTCTCCGGACGCGCGGTGAGCGCCAATACGCCGTGAGACCGCTGGCCTTGGACGGGGACTCGGAGGCCATGTCGCCGGCCGACCTGGCGCACTCGCCCGCGGTGCGACTCTTCATCGAGCGAGTGCGGGACGTGCGCCCGGACTTCCGCCTGACGGCCGAGAATGGTCACGTCGTCGCTGCAATCTGTCGGCGGCTCGATGCGTTGCCGCTCGCCATCGAGCTCGCGGCTCCGTGGATGAAAGTACTCACGGCCGAAGACCTGCTCCGCCGATTGGGGCATGACGTGCTGCTGGCCCCCGTCCCCGCGCGGGATCTGCCCGCCCGCCAGCAGACGATGAATGCGACGGTCGCGTGGAGTTATCAACTTCTGGGCGAACGGGAGCAACGCGCATTCCGCCGCCTCGGTGCAATACCGGGTCGTTTTCCGCTCGATGCGGCTGCGGCGGTGCTAGGCGGTCGCGAGGGCTCGCCGGCGACCAGCGACGACGCGATAGACGCGGTGGTCGGCTTGATCGACAAAAGCCTGCTGCTGCGAGCCGAGACGTCCGTAGCTGCGCGTCCGCTGTACCAGATGCTGGAAAGCGTACGTGCCTTCGCGGCACTGGAACTCACGGCGGCAGGTGAGCGTGACCTCGCGCTCGAGGGGCTGGCGCGCTACTGTGTCAGCGAAGCCTCCCGCGCCGCGCTGGGCCTCATCGGCCCGGCGCAAGCCGAATGGCTGCATCGCGTGCGGGATGATCTCGAGAATTACCGCAGCGCCCTCACCTGGCTCATCGAGCGCGGCCGTCCGGCGGACGCGATCAGAATAGCGTCGGGGCTGATGTTCTTCTGGACGATCCGCGGACGCACGGCGGAAGGCCTTCAGTGGTACGAACAGACGTTGCGCCTGCAGGCGCTTCCTCCCGAGGCCGAATCGAGAGCGCTCGTCGGAGCGTCGCTGATGTGGTACTCGCAAGGGGATCTCGAGCGCGCACGCGCGTTGGTCACCCTGGCGCGCGCACGCGCCGAGGACGCCGGCGACCGGGAAATGGTGACGCAATCCGATTACATGATCGGGCGAGTCGAATACGCGTCAGGGAACATCGATGAAGCTCGTAAGTGGTTTACCCAAAGCAAGCAAGGGTTCCAGGCACTGGGAGTCCCGTGGGGTATGGGACTTGCCCTGAACGGGATGGCCTGGATCGCATTGGCGGCTGGTGATGTCGACGAAGCGGAACGGCTCCTTGATGAGACAACGTCGGTGGTTCGACACGCCGGTCCATGGTTCCTCTCCGCAACCCAGAGTCTGCGCGCCATTGTGGCGATTCGACGCTCGGATCCTCATGCGGCGATCGCGTGGGTGCGCCAAAGCCTCACAGGGATCCGCGAGCTTCAAGACACGTTCGCGTTCGCGTACGCACTGCTCCCGCTGGCCGCCGCGGCGGTACTCAAGGGTGACGAGGCCTGGGCGGCGCGAATCGTGGGCACGCAGGACGCCGTCATGCAGCGAGCGGGCGTCGTCATTGTCGATAAGCCCGTGCGTGACCTCAGAGAACACGCGGAACGGAAGGCGCGCGCCCGCCTCGGCCCCGATCGGTGGGCCGTGGCGTACGCAGCGGGGCGCGAGACATCAATCGACGCGTTGCTCGAGGACATCGATGGCACTCTGCCGACCCCGGCACAGTGACCCACACACTACTCGGGATCGCGATGTACGGTGTCTGGCGAGAAAGCCGGCACGCAGACGGCCAGGTACTCCGCGCCGTCCGGGCCCGGCGTGCTGTAACGGATCCACTCGCCCCTCCGCGCGACGATCGCCTGGCCCGCGTGCACCTCGAAGGTCTGGTCGCGCGACTCGACGCGTACGGTGCCGCGGAGGACGACGGTGTATTCATCGAACTCCGGCGTCTGGCCGGGTTCCGCCCACCCGGAGGGGCTGGTCATACGGGCGACGCTGACGGCGGCCGTGCGGTTGGTGACGCGCCCGACGAATTCTTCGATGCGCTTCGGCTTGTTGCCCGCGGCGGCGATGACGGTAGGAGCATCAATGAGCGTAGGCATATCGTCTTTGGCGGATCGGCCTTCTCAATCTCGTAGCGACGTCGATTATTCCAGAATCCCAGAATCCATGTTCACCTTCTCGGTCGTTCCGATCACTGCGCGAATTCCCGACGGCGAACTGGAGACCCTGTTGAGGCTCGTGTATGTGGACGGTGGGTTTACTGACGCCTCTATTGCCGATTCGGCGTTTCTTCCGGCGAACGTGCGAGCACGAGGAGAGGTGCTGGTTGCGCTGGACGCTGCCGGAATCGTGATTGGCCTGGTCGTGGCGGTGCCGTCGGGCTCGGCCGCGTGCCGCTTTGCCACGCGTGGTGAGGCGGAACTTCATCTGCTGTGTGTGCATCCGGAAAAGCGCCGCTCCGGTGTTGCGACGGCACTGGTCGAAGCGGCGATCGCCGTCGCGCGCCAGGCGGAGGCGAGGCGGATGCTCCTGTGGACGCAGCCATCGATGACGGCGGCGCAGCGGCTCTACGTGAAGCACGGCTTCGAGCGGGTGCCGCACCTGGATTTCTCGAAGGGAGACCGATCATTTCTGGTATTTGCTCGCCCGATCTGACTGTCGCACAGTCCGCCTCGTACGGGGCGAGAGTAAGATGAACGAGTCATGAAACCCGGCGCTCCGAGGTCGTTTGGGGTGCAACTCAGGGCGCTGCGCGACGTGGCGGGCTACACGCAGGAAGAGCTCGCGACCGTTGCGGGCCTGTCCGTCCACGCGGTGAGCGCCCTGGAACGCGGGGAACGACGCCGGCCTCATGTCGACACCGTGCGCGCCTTGTCGGCGGCTCTCGACCTGACAGGTGCGGTCCGTGACGCGTTCGTCGCAAGCGCAAGAGCATCTGTTGAGGACGCAGCAGTCGAGGAGCTCAGCGGCGTCCCGCTGCCGTTGCCTCCGACGGCCCTGCTCGGGCGCGCGACAGACCTCGAGACGCTGCTGCACTGGCTCGCCGAACCTGCTGTCCGCTTGATCACGCTCACCGGATCGGGCGGAGTTGGGAAGACCCGCCTGGCGCTCGAGCTCGCGCACGCCGTCGCCGGCGAGGCTGCCATCCGCGTGGCGTTCGTCTCGTTGGCCGCGACGCGCGATCCGATGTTCGTCGCGACCGCGATCGCCGAGGCGCTTGGCCTGTCGTACGTCACTCCGCTCGATCTCCCGAAACGCGCGCGTGTCGCGTGTGCTGATCGGCCGACGCTTCTGGTCCTCGACAATTTCGAGCAGGTCTTGACTGCGGTGCCGCTCGTCGTGGACGTCTTGACGGCGGTTGCTTCGCTCCGACTCCTGGTCACCAGCCGCGCGCCACTTCGCGTGCGCGGAGAACGGGAGTATGTCGTCAGACCACTCGCATTGGCGGTGGACTCGGAAGCCATGTCGCCGCCTGACCTGGCACGCTCTCCGGCAGTGCGACTGTTCGTCGAGAGGGTGCGGGAAGGTCAGCCTCACTTTCGTCTCACTCCTGCGAACGCAGCCGCCGTGACTGCGATCTGCCGCCGGCTCGATGCGTTGCCGCTCGCTCTCGAGCTCGCGGCTCCCTGGATGAAGGTGCTCACGCCCGAGGATCTGCTCGACCGGCTCGGGCGCGGGGTGTTGCTCTCGACCGCTGCCCCGCGCGACCTCCCCGAACGGCAACAGACGATGAATGCGACGGTCGCATGGAGCTATCGACTTCTGGGCCCGAACGAGCAGCGCGCGTTCCGCCGTCTTGGTGCGCTGCCGGGTCGATTTTCGATGGAGACCGCGGCTGCCGTTCTCACCGGCGGTGAGCGTGCCTCGCCCAAGGCCGACGACGCGCTCGGCCCGATCGCGGAGCTCATGGACAAGAGCCTTTTGTCGCCGGCCGACACACACGTGGCGACTCGCCCGATGTACCAGATGCTCGAAACCGTGCGGGCGTATGCGGCGCTCGAACTCACCGCTGCAGGTGAACGCGACGATGCGCTGGATGGGCTGGCACGGTACTGCACCTGTGAGGCGTCACAGGCCGCCGAGGGGCTGGTCGGGCCCGCCCAGGTCGAATGGTTGAACCGCATCTACAACGAGCTCGAGAACTACAGGTCCGCCCTCGCCTGGCTGATTCAACGCGGTCGTGCGACCGCCGCCGCGGACATGGCGTGGGGCCTGGTGTTCTTCTGGCAGATTCGCGGACTGACATCTGAAGGCCTCAGCTGGTACGAGCAGATTGCGCGCTTGCCTTCGGTTCCGCCAGGAACCGAATCACGAATGCTCGTCGGTGTGGCTGCGATGTTGTGCGCGCACGGCCAGTTCCTGCCTGCCCGAGACACTCTCGCGCGAGCAGTCGCACTCGCTGATACCGCACAGGACGAGGAAACGCACGCGCACGCGACGTCGATGCTCGGGCGCGCGGACACGGCTCTCGGCCAGCTCACGACAGCTCGCACCTGGTGGTCCGACGCCGTCGGACGGTTTGAGGCGCTGGCGATTCCGTGGGGCACCGGTTACAGCCTGTTGGGGCTCGCGAGCGTCGCGCTGGCGGGCGGCGACACGAATCAGGCGGAGCGCCTGCTCGATGAGGCGGACGAAGCGCTCACGCACGCCGGCCCGTGGTTCCTGACCAGGACTCTGATCATGCGCGCAGTCATTGCGGATCTCCGCGGGCACGCTGAGAAAGCGATCACCATGGTGCGTGAGAGCCTCATCCACATCAGGGTTCTACAAGACAAGTTCGCCTACCTGTACGCGCTGGTCGCCTTGGCCATCGCCGCCGAACTGACGGGCGCTGACGCATGGGCGGCGCGCATCTTTGGCGCGAGGGACGCCCTCGCTGCGCGCACCGGCCATACGGTGGCTCTCACGCTCGTTCGTGACCTCGGAACGGAGGTGGAACGAAAGGTGCGTGCCCGCCTGGACCCCGAGCAGTGGGCGGCGGCGTACGCGACCGGGCGCGTGACGTCGATCGACGGCCTGTTGAAAGAGATCGATCACGTACTCCACTCTCTTCAGCCCTTGCGCAGTTCGAGGCTTTGAAGCACTTCAGCGTTGACGACATGGATCGGCGCGCCGTACGAGTACGCGACGATCTGATCGAAGACATCGGCGAACTGGATTTCAAACTCATCGCGCGACACGTAGCCGATGTGGGGCGTACACACGATGTTCTCCATCGTCAATAACGGGTTCCCTGGGTCAAGGAGAGGCTCGGATTCATAGACGTCCACTGCGGCCATCCCCGGACGCCCCGCGCGCAGCGCGTTGACAAGGGCATCGCGTTCGATCAGATCGGCCCGGCTGGTGTTGACCAGGAGCGAGGTCGGCTTCATACGGGCGAGATCCTGGGCGGTCACAACGCCCCGCGTTGCATCAACCAGGCGCATGTGCAACGAAAGAACGTCGCATTGTTCAAAGAACTCGGCTCTGCCGCCGGCCGTCCTGTACCCGTCCTGCCGGGCGCCGACCAGGGACGGCTCACGCGCCCAGACCAGCACGTCCGTGCCGAAGGCCCTCCCGTAACCTGCGACCACGCGTCCGATCCGTCCATAACCGTAAATCCCCAGCGTTTTGCCGCGCAGAGTGCTCCCTACGCCGATCTGCCATGTCCCGGTCTTGAGGGCTGCGACCTGTTGAGGAATCTGCCGCGCGGCCGAAAGCACGAGCGCCCAGGTGAGCTCCGCCGCCGCGTACGAGGGCGTGCCCGAATGGAGATTGGAGGACACCACGATACCGAGCCGCGTGCAGGCCGCGACGTCGATGTGCGGGTAGACACTGCGCTGGCTGATCAACCGAAGCCTGGGCAGCCGCTCCAGGAGCGGAGATTGGATCTGCGTTCGCTCCCGGAACAGCACGAGCGCCTCCGCGTCATGGAGGCGCCTTACCAGAGCGTCCGTGTCTTGGACATGATCGTTCCAGACTTCGACTTCATGGCCCTCCAGCCTCTTGAAGCATTCCAAGGTCCGTAGCGTGTCATGGTAATCGTCCAGGATGGCCACTTTCATATCTTCAAGAGTCTGTTCCAGCACCGTCGCACTGAACTGCTTGAACGATGGCCGCTAATGGATTGAGGGTTGCAGCTCGCGCGAGTGCGTCCACCGCGGACCTCAGGACCACTGAGAGGGCCGCGTCCTCGGCGATGGCTGCGGCGTCCAGCCGCCGTCCGTCGAGTGGAATCGTGATCGACGCCGCGACGATCACGCGCGCCGACATGACTGTCAGCGTTTCTTTGAGCGACGCCCACGCGTGTGTGGCCCGGCCGGATACGTTGATCAAGGCGATCGGCTTGTCCACGAGTTCGCCACTGCCGACCACCCAGTCCAGCGCGTTCTTCAGCACGCCCGGTACCCCGTGGGCGTATTCAGGACTCGAGATCAGGACTGCATCGCAGGCCTGCAGTCTGCCCCGAAACGTGGCGACCGCCTCAGGCACGCGATCGTCGTCGATATCCGGATCGAAGGGCGGCAGATCGGCCAGGCCACGATAGATGGACACTTCCACGATCTCAGGAGCCAGTCGGGCGACGGCGCCGACAAGCGCCGTGTTCGAGGATAGGCGCCGGAGGCTTCCTGAGATCGCCAGGACTCGAACAGGTCCCTGATAATTCATCGCAATGCAAACCAGGCGAGGGCGCTCGCCCGCTCAGTACGAGTAGCCCTGATGCCGTTCTTCAACCCAAAGATCTACTGGCCGAGCGTCTCGTCGTAGCAGACCAGTTCGACCAGGTTGCCTTCAGGATCACGAAAGTAAAGGGAGCGCCACTTCACCCAGTCGTGGTTGGTGACTTCGACATCCAGCCCCAAGGCTTCCAATCGTCGCTTTTCGGACTCGTAGTCCTCAAGCGCAATGGTGAAAGCGAAGTGGTCGACGGTCGTGTGCTCTGGGCCAACCGGGACTGATCGATCGAACAAGCCGAGGACCTGGGTGTGCCCACCATAGCCGTCCGCGACCGTCAACAGCGCGGCCTGTGAAAACTCGCCAAGCACCTCGAGACCGAGCACGTCCTGGTAGAACCGCTTCATCTGCGCGAGATTGTTGACGCGCAGCGCGACCTCGCCGAGCGCTCTTACCGCTGTTCGTCGTCCCATCGGACCAGTCCCTTCGTCAGCGTCCCTCACCAGTCGCGTCGTCCTCGGCCAGCACGGCGCTGAGCGTCCTGGAACCCAGGGCCGCCAGGACTGAGTCGTCGCGCGAGTGGGCCAGGTACGACAGCGCCAACGCGAGGGCCCACCCGCGCGCGCGCATCGCAGTGTCAGCATCGATCGGATCGAACGGCCCGCGGGCAGCCGCCAGAAAGGTCCGCCGAACAGCGGGCGGGAACACCATCCACGCGATCGACAGATCCGTCGCCGGATCGCCGGCGGCGAGATCGCCGAAGTCTATGACGGCAGAGAGGCGTCCCTCGCTGATCAGCAGATTGCCCGGATGAAGATCGCCGTGGATCCAGATCGGCGCTCCGGACCACGTTGGCGTCAGCACGGTCCGCTCCCAGAGCTGCCACAGCGCGTGGGTGTCGACGAGCGATCCTACACGCTGCAGATGATCCCTGAGCGTGTCCGTTCGCGCAGTGAGGGGCACACCTCGCCAGGGATTGCGCGGAGCGTCCGCCGGCGCCGGTTGGTGAAACGCGCGCACGAAGGTGCCCAGCGCGAGCGCCATCGCATCGACGTCCCGAGGCGGAGCCACGAGCGCGGTCTCCCCCTCGAACCAGGACGTGATGGACCACGCCCACGGGAATCCACAGCCCGGGCGCCCGACCCGATGCGGTGCTGGAATCGGCAGAGGGAGCGCCGCCGACAACTGGGGCAACCACCGGTGTTCGTGTTCGACGAGCGCCGCCGAGGCGGCGCGGCGAGGCAGCCGAACTGCATAGCCATCGCCGAGTCGAAACAGCCTGTTGTCCCATCCTTCTCCAGCGTCACTTACAGGCAGGTGCGCCAAATCTCCGTGTTGTTCGTGAATCAAGGCCTGGACCATCGTCACACCGACAGTGAGGTCAGCCTTCGGCTTCATGCCGGCACTCATCGATGTGTCCTCTCAGTGGGCTATGGTTCACGATCATAAGACCGAGATTGGCACTGAAGTATTCCGCGCTGTCGAGATGGAATAAACACAAGGCGACTCTTGTTGTTCCCATCGGCAGCCCTATGAGGTGACCAACGATGACTTTTGCGAAAGTGGTATTCCTTGTCGCTGGCGTGTGGGGCATCGTCGTGCTGACGCCGCTGTACTTTCTCGTCGACCTGACGGGACGGTCGTATGCGCCGCCGGCAGACTACCCGCACTTCTTCTATGGTTTTCTGTCGGTGGCGATGGCGTGGCAGTTCGCGTTTCTCGTGATCGGGTCGAGCCCGTCGCGCTTCCGGCCGCTGATGATCACGGGAATTGTCGAGAAGTTCGGCCACGTCGCAGGAGTCGTGATCCTGTATCAGGCAGGGCGCCTCTCGGTGCCAGACGCGACGGCGGCCGTGCCGGACTTCATCCTGGGTGTCCTCTTCATCGCCGCGTATGCCAGGACGCCCCGGTTCAGCACGACGGGATTGTCTCAGCGGCCTGAGTGAGCCTTCTGTCGGCCGTTCGACGGTTCGTCCAAAGAGGCGCAAACATGGTGAATCGCCGTCTGGCTCCAGTCGTGTCGTTGGTCGTCGCGCTGGGACTCGCCCTGTTGTCGAGTGATGCCGCCGCACAATCAGCAGCGCCAATTTCGAGCCCGGGTGGCCAGTCGTCTCCTCTCTCACTCCGGTGGCCGGTGTTGGTCGGCCTCGAACGCCAGTCGCTGGCTCCGGGAGCGCTGACGATCGAGGCTCAGCCGGCGCCGCAGCGGAGACCGCCCCACGACTCCCTCAAGAACGGCGCCATCATCGGCGCGGTCGTGGGCGCCGGGGCGCTTGGCGCGCTGGGGGCGTTCTACTGCAATCTGTACCAGGAGGAGGGTGGCCCGAGCTGCCGGTCCGACACGCTGCGCGCGGCCGCGATCGGCGCCGCGATTGGGACCGGTACCGGGCTGGTACTCGACGCGGCGTTCGAGCGGCACGCGGGCGTGACGGTTCGCATGCGAGTCCGGTTCTGATGTTCAGCAACAGGCCCGAGATTTCAGCGCTTCTCTGGCGGTATCAGCGTGATCGCGGCGGCAAATCGTGCCGGGAACCTCTGGCGGCGTCGAGGTCGTTCCACCCACCCCAGGCGCGCGTCCACCGTTTGGTCTTCCATCGCCACACCAGGTGCAGCGTCAACCCGAGCCCCAGCGCCCCGCCGAGCCACCACCAGAAATGTGAACCCCGCCACAGAAACGCCCCAACGGCGAGCAAGACTGTCCACTTGAGCACTCGAAACCAGATCGGTTGCGCCTTCCGCGAAAAGGCTACCCGCAACTCCAGCATCAGCGCATCTCGTACAGACATGTTTGCCTCAGGCTCTGGTGCTCTGTGACCAACCAGTGTAGCGGAGTGCTTCACGTGCGTCCGTCAGGCGCTGTTCGACGATCCGGTCGGCGGCAACGCTCGTCGGAATCCCACAGCGGCGTGCGACTGCGAAGATCTCGCGCAGCCGCGAATCGATCTCTCGAGTCAGCGTCAGAGCTTGCGTCCGATGGTAGCCGTGCAGCTCGACATGGACGTTGATGAGGCCGCCGGCGTTGATCACGTAGTCGGGCGCATACAGGATTCCTCGCTCGAGGATGGCTCGTGGTACGTCCGCGCCGGCGATCTGGTTGTTTGCCGACCCGGCGATCACCTCGCACGTCAGACGCGGCAGCGTGTGCTCCGAAATCGCACCGCCCATTGCACACGGAGCGAAGATGTCAACCGGGACGTCGTAGATCTCGTCGGGCGGCACCGTCCGGATGCAGAGCCGCTTGCGAGCCTGTTTCCTGCGGTTCTGGTCCACATCGGTACCAATGACCGTTGCATTCGCCTGCAGCAGGAGTTCCGCGAGAGCCCAGCCCACCTTCCCCAGGCCCTGAACCGCCACCAGGCGTCCTTCGAGAGAGTCCTGCCCCCAGCGTTCCGCCGCGCACGCCTTCATGCCGTGGACGACGCCGTACGCCGTCACCGGTGACGGATCTCCCGCACCGCCGTGCTCTGGCGATGCGCCGCCGACGAATCTCGTTTCCTTCCGCACGACGTCCATATCCGACGCGTCCGTGCCGACATCCTCGCCCGTATGAAACAGGCCGTTCATCCGGTTGACGAACCGGCCGAAGGCTCCGAACAAGCGATCGTTCTTGTCCTTCGACGGATCACCGACGATCACGGCCTTTGCGCCACCAAAAGGCAGCCCGGCAGCCGCGGCCTTGTAGGTCATCCCTCGCGACAGCTCCAGGACGTCGCGCAGAGCATCTTCCTCGGTCGCGTAGGGGTACATCCGCGTGCCGCCCAGCGCGGGTCCCAGCATCGTGCTGTGGATCGCGACGATAGCGGTGAGACCGGCGCCGGCGTCTCGGAGGAACACCACTTGCTCGTGCCCTCCGTCGCCCATGTGCTTCATGACGTGCATGGCATTTGTCGTCCTGCCCCCGCGCCCGTGTTTCCTCCTACCGCTCCAATTGCGCAGCGGCCTGGTTCGCCCAGTCGCACAGCCGTGTGCGCTCGGCATCTGACAGGCGCGCCTCGCCGTGAACCCATGTGTAGGACGGCACCGGCATTCGGCCTTCGCGGACCTCCTCGCACAGGGTGCCCAACAGATCGGCCGCATCCTCCGGCTGGTCCGGCCACTGCGACAGGTTCATGTGCTCGCGCCCCTGATTCACGTGCGCGACGACGAGCCAGGAAGCCGGCGCGACATACGAGTACCACGGCCACGTCGTGTCGTTCGAATGGCAGTTCCGGCATGCGCGCGTGAGTATCGCGTCGGCGTAGGGCGGTACCGACACCGTCCGGCGTATGTCCCTGTCAGGGTCGGGCGCGGGGTTTGTCCGGGCCGATCCGAAGAACTGCATCGCGAGTCCCACGACGAGCAGGGGCGGCAGCACGCGTCTCGAGAGCACCAGCACGGCGAAATCCTTTCTGACGACGATCAGTGGCACATCCTCCGTCTCAGCTAATTCCTGATATCTCTGCCCGGGCCCCGCATTGCCGCCACATCCGCCGCGGTGAACCTCCAATCGAAGTCGCGATTCTGTCGAATCTCGGCGAGCGTCCAGCCCGCACGCATCAGGCCGATGAACGAGTGCCCCTCGCCCATCAGCAAGTGCCCCAGCTCGTGCGCGGTTACCCGGCCAAGGAGCACCCCGGGATCGGTGCCCGCCTCGCTCGCCAAACGCACGACGCGATCGACGTGCACGGTCGCCAGCACACCGCCGCCCGTTTGGTGATCGACGTGGGCTTCGCCGAGCGTCGCCGACACCCCCTCCCAGGAGGCGCTCGTGCGAATCATTCGCACCAGGAGCTCGGACGGGCCCAGCGTCGGCGGGCAGGCTGCCGCCTGGCCGCCGGCGCATCTGCGCCAGCTCACGTCCACGCCTGCCGTCCCGAGCAGGGCCTTGGCTTCGGCGAGGGCGCGCTGCTCGAGGGCGGACGAAAGGGCGGCAGTCCGATAGACGCGAACGGTGATGGCGGTCCCGTCCACAGTGGCCGCCGTCGGTGCGGTTGGCAACATCGCGCCGAACGCGGCCAGCAGGATCAGCGTCGGCGGCTTGCTGTGCCACCGGCGTCTTGAATCAATCTTCATGGGTGTCTGGCGGTCGTAGGACCCGGCTACGCGCCCTCCTTCACTTCGATCAGGTCGTCGGCCACGAGGCCATGCGCTTCACGGTGCACCGCGATCGCGGCCTCCTTGCTCGGGGCGTCAACCAGGCAGAAGACCTGACCTGTCTGTTCGTTGAACCAGTAGCGGAGGTACTTGACGCCGTGCTTCTCCTGCGTCTTCAGGTCCGCCTCGTGTGCGTGGGCGACTGCGTTTTCCGTCAGCCCTTCGACGTGGTTGTGAACGTCAATGAAGAGTGGCACCGCGATTCTCCTTCTCATGAACATGCCTGTGGACGAACGACGGAGGGGACGGCCTGCAACAGCAACGCATCGCTCGCTCTTGCTCTGAGTTAATCTCCGCGCGCGCCCGAATATTCCCGCGTGGGACGAAGCAGAGCGGGACCTCAGGGATGGCTGTCTATTCCAAGCCGCGACCAGGCGCGTCGTGCGACTCCTGTACAAGTGCTGTCCGTGGACGTTCGCGCGATTCCACCGCACAGTGATCACATGATGAGCACTGGTCTGGACGGAGTCGTTGCCGCGACGACGCGCCTGAGCCATGTCGACGGTGAACGGGGCGAACTCGTGATCGCCGGGTTCAACGTCGAGGAACTCGCCGAGCACGCCACGTTCGAGGAGACCACGTGGTTGCTCTGGCACGGCGATCTGCCGTCGGCACAGCAACTCTCGGAGTTTCGCGAGAGGCTCGGCGCCAACGCCGCCCTCTCGCCCTCGATCGTTGACGTGTTACGAACCTGCGCTCATCGCCGCCTCGACGTGATGGACGCGCTCGGCGCCGCCTTGTTGACGCTGAAGCTGGAAGGAGACGATGGACCGGGCATCGTGGGGCGAGTGCCGACCATCGTCGCGACATATTGGCGGCTGTTGTGCCGGCACGAGCCGCTTGCCCCGCGACCTGACCTTGGCTACGCAGGAAGCTTCCTGTTCATGCTTCATGGGTGCGAGCCGTATCCGGACGAGGTCAGCGGCCTCGAAACGTACCTCAATACCGTGGTCGACCACGGACTCAATGCCTCGACGTTTACCGCGCGGGTCATCACCTCGACCGGTTCTGATCTGAAGTCAGCGGTCGTGGGCGCGATCGGTGCCCTCAAGGGACCATTGCACGGCGGAGCTCCGGGGCCCGCGCTGGACATGGTGTTGGAGATCGGAGAGGCCTCGCGGGCCGAAGCGTTCCTGCGGACGAAGCTCGAGTCGGGCGAGAAGTTGATGGGCTTCGGGCATCGCGTCTACAAGGTCCGTGACCCACGGGCCGATGTGCTCGCGAAGGCGGCTGAGCGACTGTTCATGCGAGTGGGTGACATGTCGCTGTACACGCTGGCTCGATCCGTAGAGGCCGACGCGCTTCGGTTGCTCGAGACGTACAAGCCAGGCCGGCGACTGCAGACGAACGTGGAGTTCTACACGGCGCTGCTTCTGCACGGCCTTGGACTCCACGCAGCGCTCTTTACGCCCGTCTTCGTCATGAGTCGCGTCAGCGGCTGGATCGCGCATGCCATCGAGCAGCGACAGGCGAACCGCTTGATTCGGCCTCAGTCCGAGTACGTCGGTCCGCGAGGCATGACATGGGTGCCCCTCGCGGAGCGCAACGGCAGCCATTCGGGCTGAACCGCGGCGCCTTCAGAGCGAGGCGGAGCGACACCGATACGCCCTCGAGGACGTGACTCTCGACTTTCCAGTTGTCAGTGGCACTGTCGAGACCTCGCACGGGACAGTTAGGACTACCGGGGCGGCCACCTCGTGGGACAATGGGGCAATGCCGGATGCCACGATCACCGTGGATGCCGCTTTGAAAGAGCGACTTGCGGATCTCGCCCGCCAGTCGGGACAGCCCGTAGACGAGTTCGTCGAAGCGCTGCTCAGGCGGATCGCGAACGCTGACGTCCGTTTCGAATGCGGGATTCCAGTGTTTCCTCGATGCCTTGGCGCTCCAACCCTCTCAGTCGAAGACGTCGATCGTTTCGCCGACGGAGCCGGCGAATAGCCTGGCCCCGTGGTCGGCCTGCGGCTGATGCCATGCAGAATTCCAAGGGAATTCGCGCATTCGATGCCACTCCAGTTTTGAGACAGTCAAGGGTTTTGGGACAGTTCTGGGACAATGGATGGGCGGTGATTCGCAGTCCGCGCTAAAATCCTAGGAAATCCGATGTCGGGGCGTAGCGCAGCCTGGTAGCGCACCTGCCTTGGGCGCAGGGGGTCGCTGGTTCGAATCCAGTCGCCCCGACCAAATTCCTCGCTTCGCTTGGCCTTTTGATCGAAGCGACGTCTCTCGGTCATACGACGCGCTGCTCCGCAGCGCGCCAGCAAGAGCAAATCCAGTCGCCCCGACCACGTTTCGCTCGCAGCTTGCAACGAGATTGC
>DASTDQ010000210.1:0-11668 GCA_035710305.1 Vicinamibacterales bacterium
GGACGCTGGCTCGCCATCTTCAGGAAGGCGTCGCCGTGCTGGCTGTCCTTGTACGCGCGGTCGAAGATCGAGTTGTCGCCGTAGGTTCCGCCCCGCCCGTACTTCTCCTCGATCACCTGGTCCACCGCGGCGTCCATTGACTTGACGTAGGGGGGCGTCAGCGACTCGAGCACGCCGTCGATGCCGATCGGGTTGTCGAGGGTCGTCGGCAGCGGCGGCCACCGCCGCCACCGCCTCGGCTTCTGCATCCGGAATTCGATGCCGAACTTGCCCTTGGCCGGATCGCGCTCGAAGACGTACGGCGATCCAACCGCGGCGTGAATCCACGCGCCCAGCCCCATCGCCTGCGCGATGAGCATCAGGTTCTGCAGCTGAAAGAACGTCTCGTAGTCGGTGCGCAGCGTGTTGGCGAACCCGATCGGCGCCGGGTACTCGTTGTTG
This sequence comes from Vicinamibacterales bacterium, assembly GCA_035710305.1. GTDB lineage: Bacteria > Acidobacteriota > Vicinamibacteria > Vicinamibacterales > UBA2999 > Gp6-AA40. The sequence continues at coordinate 442 of DASTDQ010000210.1, forward strand.
AGCCAGTTGCCGCGTGCCCGCCGCGCGCCGCCGATGATCTGGAACGAAATGTTCGGGACGAGGCCGACGAGGCTTCCGAACCACGCGCCCCAGTCGAGGAGCGTCCTCGGGCGGAATCGCTGCCAGTCGTCCACGAAGAGCGGCCGCTGCCCGTCCTCCTCGGACAGGAGGCTGATGACGACGTTGATGAACTGCCGCGTGAGATCGACGATCGGCAGAAGGATCGTCGTGCCCGGGCGGTTCGAGATCTGCCGGTTCCAGATGAAGTAGTAGGGCCAGTGCCTCGGGAAGTCCAGGCGCTCCTTGTACAGCTTGTGCTTGAGCAGCGAGGCCGCGCCGATCCAGTCCATCTCGGTCCAGTCCTCCCAGCGCGGCGGCAGCTTGCTGAGGAAGGCGAGCGCCTCCTGGTTGCGGAAGTGCTTGATGAGCCACGTCCCTTCGTCGTTGATCAGGAAGAACGACACGGCATGCGCGTTGTCGATGCTGCTCGCGGACCGCGCCAGCACGTTGATGAGCGGCGCCGAGAACCGGTTGCTCCCGTTGTCGTTCTTGGCCGGAACGTCGTGCATCGTCACCTTGCCCGTTAGCCCGGTGGACACGATGAGCACTGCCTCTTCGAGCGGCGTGAGCGGCGCGGGCTTGTTCGCGCTGGTGTAGCTGATCGGGCCCGACACGATCGACGTACCGCGCGCGACCCTTCGAGTGCGCCGATCGAAGATGGCCGACATCAGCGGATACGAGAACAGCGCCTGCAGCCCCTTGTGTGATGGAGGCATGGAATCTCCTCTGTTACGAGACGTGTGCCGCGATGCGCTCGGCGAGCGCGGCAATCGTGTGCGAGGGATTGCGGACCGTCGGCGTCGGGACGATCGCGCCATCGGCGACGATCAGGTTTCGATGGCCGAACACGCGGCCGGCGTGATCGACGACGCCGGTGTCGTGAGTGGCGCCCATGGGACACCCTCCGAGCGGATGCAGCGTCAACAGGCTCCTGAGGAGCGTCCACGTCGGGAGCGACCGCGGACGTCCGCCGGTCGCTTCGGTCAGGTTCTGCTGCATGTCGTTCATGGCGTTGAACACGCCCTCGGACCGCTCGACTTCCCAGGCCAGGTTCAGCACCCGTTTCCACGGCAACAGCCATCGTCTCCTCAGGTGCAGTCGGCCATCGCCGGCGTCCATGCCGGCTCCCAGCCAGATCATCAGCCCGCGAAGACGGGTGTCGTCGCGCAGGTGCTCTTCGAGCTCGCTGAGCAGATGCCGGCCAAACCTCGTCCTCACGCCGGCATCGAGGTAGGCCTTGGTCGCGCTGAGCAGGAGGTTCGGGAAGCCGTCGTCTTCGACGACGAATCGCTCGTTTCTGAAGCTGCCGTCCGTGAAGTCCAGCAGGCTGGCAATGGTCGGACCGGTGGACTGCCGGACGCGGTCTCTCTCCGAGTACGCGCCCATCGAGATGAAGTTGGCGTTGGCGCTCCAGCGCGTGCCGAGCGTGGGGCTGAGCGCGCGCAGCGTCCCGTACTGATCGCGGCAGCGCAGCAGCAGCTCAGTCGTCCCGAGGCTGCCGGCGGCGAGGACGACGCGCTCGGCCGTCTCGTCACCGGCGATCAGGCGTCCCCTGTCGAGGCGATCGAACACGACCCGGTACGCGCCGCCGCGCGGCTCGATGTATCGAACCAGGTGCAGCGGCCGCACCTCGGCGCCGCGCTGCTCGGCTCGTGGAATGTAGTTGACGTCCAGCCCGTTCTTCGCCCGCACGTCGCACCCGATGTCGCAGTTGCCGAGATGGATGCACGTGCCCTGTCGCTGTCCGTGGGCGTTGACGAACTGCCGCGAGTGCTTCGGATTGAACGGGTCCTCGAGCTGGTAGTTCCAGTCGTCGGAGAAGCTGACGGCCAGGGGCGCCTTCGAGAACCGGCTGGAATGCCCCAGGTTGCGCGCGGCCTCGCGCGCGAGGATGAAGCGCTGCGTCAGCTGCCCGTCGGGGATGACCTGCAGGTTCATTTCCTGGGCCACGGTGTCGTAGTAGGGCTTCAGCTCCGCGTAGGTGATCTCGGCCGGCCAGCCCCTGGTGAACACATCGGGGCTGGCTTCCACGGCAACGCTGCTGTAGGTCAGCGATCCCCCGCCGACGCCGGCGGCCTGTGCCACCGTCATGCGCCTGAAGAAGCGCATGTCGATCCAGCCGTTGCGGCGCGCGGGCTGGTCTGCGTCGAAGATCCACGCGTCGCCGGGCTTCCTCGGATACTGTGCAGGCTCCCAGCGGCGGCCACGCTCCAGCATCAGGACGCGCATGCCCTTTTCGGCGAGCCGCCGCGCCGTAATCGCGCCACCGAAGCCGCTACCGATGACGATGACGTCGAAAGATGTGGGCATGCCGACGCCTGGTCGTTGTCGCGTTGTCGATCAGCGCCGCACGCGTTGCTCGTTCACGCGAATGTAGGTGGACGGATCGTTGCGGTCGTCCCGCCAGCCGGGATGGTGGAACTGGACGACGTGGTCGGCGTTGTAGGAGGCCACCGCCTCTGTGAACCTCAACTTGCCGATCCGCTGCCAGTCGGTCACCGTCACGCGCGACAGCCCCTGGACGCCGGTCTTCCGCCCGTAGCTGGACACAGAGATGTCGAACTCCATCACGCCAGTGGGTTCCCCGTCGCCGGGCTTGAAGATGTGGCCGTAGATCTCCTCTCTGAAATCGAGCTGGCGTCCCTCGACGCGGCGCTGTCCCGGCGTCATCTTGAGCAGCATGTGCTCGGGGGCACTCGTGACCTCGCCGGGAGGCTTGCCGAGTTCGGCGACTTCGTGGAGCTGCCGGCTGTCGCCGACTTTGTCGAGCCTCTGAAAAATCGGGCCCGCGCGCAGCATGATCAGGAAATAGATCCCGCGCCGGTAGGCGTGGACGCTGGGCGCGTTGACCAGCTCGGCGTCGTTGATGTAGTCGGTGTGCATGCCGCCGAGGTCTTCCTGGACGATCACGCTTGCCGGCATCAGCGGCGCCGGATGCTCGCGGTCCATCGTCGGGTAGATCTTCATGCCGAGGCTGAACGAGCGACGCTCCCCGCGCTTCGTTTCATTGCCGTCGGAAGAGAACCGGCCGATCGTGAGTCCCTTCGAGCCCTTCCTGAAGTAGCCGGAATACGGATTGTCGGCGGTGATCTCCCAATCGCCGAGCACGCAAATACCGTTCGGCGCGATGATTCGGCGCCATCCCTTTCGATCGGTGCCCCAGCGGAGGTCGGCCCGTGAATCGATCGCTCGCGCCGACGCCTGACGGAACTTGTTCTCGCCGAACAGCGCACCCCTCCAGGCGTTGCGAATGGTCGACTTGAACATCGGCAGCGGCCCCGGCTGTTGACCGCTGGTGCCGCCGCGATAGGGGTTCTCGTAAATCGCCGCGCGGACCTCGGCGAATCGAGACCCGCGATAGCCGCGATCCTCCGCCGTCATCTCCTGCGAACCGTGCAGGGCAACGAGATCGAAATCCCACTGCGTCATCGCGAAACCCCCACGACTTCCTTCTCAGCGCGCGTCTTGATGTGCTTCATCGCTGTGCTCATGTAGCGGTTCCACATGATCCTGATCACCGGAATGAGGATAGGGGTCGCCAGGAAGGACCGGCTCTCGGCGGTGTAGGTCCACTTCGCGCGAGTGCCGGTGCCGTCGTCGGTAAACCACCACTGTCCGTTGGCCTCGCGCACGAGCATGCTGATCAGCCGGCTCGAGAACTCCGTCAGGCGGTACGCGAAATAGTCTGGAGCAGTCGCGGTCCTCACCGTCTCCCGGCAGAACGTCCCATCCGACAGATGGACGATGCGCGTCGAGCCGGCCACGTCCCAGGGGCCGGTCGTGCCCGTGGTTCGCGTGACACCAGGCAGTCCCGCCTCATCGCGCAGGACCGTGTCGAGCTCGTTGAGGAACACGCCCGGGACGAGCCAGGCATAGAGCGCTCGTCTCGGCACAGCAATCGTCGAGATTACTGTCGTGGCTACCTTCGCCATCAGGCTCCACCTTTGATTCGATTCGTATTGCTTCGGGGGGAGCCATCATACGAGTACGCGCACACATCGCAAGCTCAGCCTTGCGCATTTTCTTTTGCCGCGCCCTTCTGCTCGCGCTCCTAGAATGGGCCCGCCATGCCCGATCCAATCTTTCAGCCGCTGACCATCAACGGGTTGACGCTCAAGAACAGAGTCGTGCGATCGAGCCTGGGAGGACGAGTCGATTACTACGACGGCTCGATGTCCAACGCCCGGATCGCGTGGGATCGCCGCTTCGCTCGTGGCGGCATCAGCGCCATCATCTCGTCCAACGCGGGCATCCGGACTGACGGAATCGCCGTGCCGGGATACGCGAGCATCGACAACGACCGCACGATCCCGTCGTGGCGGCAACTCGTCGAAGAAGTGCACCGCGACGATTGCCGGTACGTCATCCAACTACACTTTTCCGGCAGGCAGCGCGACCTGCCCCGCAAGGAATTCGTCGGCGTGCTGGCGCCGAGCGCGACCGACAGGCCCGATCTCCTGTACGGACTGCGCTCTCGCCGCATGACTATTCGCGAGATTGCCGACCTGGTGCAGGACTACGCACGCGCCGCGCGCCGGGCACGTGAGGCTGGCGCCGACGGCATCGAAATCGTCGCGTGCAACGGTTACGTCCTTCACCAGTTCCTCTCCGGCGCCATCAACGACCGGACCGATGAGTACAACGGCGACCTGAGGGCACGCGCGCGGATTCTGCTGGAGGTCCTCGGCGCTGTCCGCGCTGCGGTCGGCCGCGACTATTTCGTGTCGATGAAGCTGAGTGGCAGGGACGAGCACAACGCGTACACCGCTCCGCTCAACCGTCGAGTCGGAAACACCATCGACGACACCATGCAGGTCTCACGCTGGTTGGCGGATGCGGGACTCGACGCCATCCATGTGTCTCAAGGGGATTCGTTCCCGCACCCGCTCGTTCCGGCCGGGTTGCTTCCTGCCGACGAGTCCCGGCACAGCATGGCGGCCATGTTCTACGAGGGGCGGCGGGTTCCGACCAGGTTCTTCCTGATGCAATTCGCGCTGTTTCGCCGCTTCACCGAATGGAACTGGGGCAGGCGGATGCCCTTCAAGCGCCGCGGCGTGATTCTGCCGGAGATGATCGAGGGGATGAACCAGGACGATGCGGCGAAGATCAAGAAGGCCTCGGGCCTGCCGGTGATCTGCGTCGGGGGCTGGCAGACAGCCAGCCGGATCCGCGATGCGCTGTCCGCCAACCGCTGCGACGTTGTCTCGATCGCGCGAGGCCTGCTGGCGAACCCGGACCTCGTACGACGGTTCGCGACCGGACAGGACGCGGCAGACAAGCCCTGCACGTACTGCAACAAGTGCCTCGTCAACGCCCTCCTGCAGCCGCTGGCCTGCTGGGACGAGAGCCGTTTCGCCACGCGCGAGCAGATGTTCGAGGAGGCGTACCGCGTCTATCAGGAGGCGGCTGTAGGTCACGTGTCGGAGTGAGTGAAGCCCGGAGGTTTCGATGTGAGGCAGAGCGTCGCGAGCAGGGCTGCAGCTCGAGGGTTCGTGCTGTCTCGAAACGCTCCTGCTCTGCTTCCGCGCGCCGCCGATGGCTCGATGCTTGCTTTCACGCTAGGATGGAAGCCCGTCGATCAAGGAGAGAGGTCATGCCAATCCACCCCCGGCCTACGCGCATTGCGGCTCTCATACTGGTTGTATCCGTGTCGGTGACGGGCGTGCTCGCGCAGACGGCGATCAAGCTGCCGAAGAACAAGTTCACGCCGCAGCAGGACGTCCAGCTTGGCCGCGAGGCCGCCGCTGAGATCAAGGAGCAGTATCCCATCATCAAGGACGAACGAATCACCAAGTACCTTGCCCGGCTCGGCGACCAACTGGTGGCTGTCGCCCCCTCAGAGCTGAAGCAGCCTGTCTACGAGTACTCGTTCACGCCGGTGAACCTGAAGGAGATCAACGCCTTCGCATTGCCGGGCGGGCCGATGTTCGTCCATCGCGGCATGTTCGACGCCGCCGCCGCGGAGGGCGAGGTGGTGGGTGTGATGGCGCACGAGCTGTCACACGTCCTGCTTCGGCACGGCACGGCCAACGTGACCAAGGCGCAGAGCCCCTGGCTGCAGCTCGGACAGATCGGGGGCGCGATCGGGGGCGCGGTGGTCGGAGGGGCGGCCGGTTCGCTCATCACGCAGGGCGCCCAGTTCGGCCTGGGCCTGAAATTCCTGAGTTACAGCCGCGAATTCGAAAAGCAGGCCGACCTGCTCGGCGCGCAGATCATGGCGCGCGCCGGCTACGACCCGCGCCAGCTCGCCCGCATGTTCGAGACGATCGAGAAGGAGTCGAAGAGCAGCGGAGGGGGCGGCCCGCAGTGGATGAGCAGCCATCCCAACCCCGGCAACCGGACGCAGTACATCACCAAGGAAGCCGGCCTGCTGACCGTCGCCAAGCCGGCCGATCAGAGCGAGTTCGCGCCGATCAAGACCGCCTTCGCGGCACAGCCGGCGGCAAAGACGATGGGCGAGCTGGCGAAAGCCAAGAGCAGCGGGGGCGGCGAGGCCGTGAAATCAGTGGGAACCCCCGGACAGCCTGTGCCGGCACCGTCTTCGCAGTATCGGACCGTCAGCGCCAGCAAGGTCTTCCAGGCGTCCGTTCCGAGCAACTGGACCAACATTCCTTCGAGCACCGCGATCAAGGTCGTCCCGGAAAACGGATACGGCGAGCTCAAGGGACAAACGGCGTTCACCCACGGCGTCGAGTTCGGCGTCTCCAAGGCGGACACGCGCGACCTGCAGGAAGCGACAAAGACGTGGCTGAATGCCATCGCCCAGAGCAATCCCGATCTTCGTCTTGCGGGCAAGCAGCAGGCGATCAAGATTTCGGACCGCTCGGCCCTGGCGACGCCGCTCGTCAACGCGTCGCCGCTTGGCGGCCAGGAACAGATCGGCGTGTATACCGCGTTTCTCGCGGACGGGACGCTCTTCTACTTCATCACGATCGTGCCCGAGAAAGAGGCGGCGAATTTTCAGCAGGCGTTCCAGAAGATCGGCCAGTCGATACGCCTGACGGACGCGCGCTAATCCTCCTGCAGGAGAACCGTCATGCGATGGCCTGTCGTCTTCCTGTCGATTGCCGCAGCCCTTGGCGTCACCGCCGCCGCGCAGCACAAGGCGGAGCAACACGACATGGCGCTCGCAGGCTACAGCGACCTGCAGGCCCGGTCCGCGTATCAGCCGACGATTCACCGACAGGGCGATCGATGGATCGCCTACGTCGGGCACCACGGCGGCAGCCAGGTCAACCCGCTGACGGGACGGCAGGAGGACAACGGTACGTCGATCGTGGACGTCACCGATCCGCGGCGCCCTCAGTACCTCGCCCACATTCCCGGCGAGCCCGGGCAGGGAGAAAGCGGCGGCGCGCAGATGACGCGCGTCTGCAACGGCAGCGCGCTGCCTCGAGCTGACAAGAGCAAGGTGTACCTGCTTCGCTCCTTCGGTAACTCCGCGCATGAGATCTGGGACGTGAGCGACCCGGCCAGGCCCTCGCGCGTCACCGTCGTCCTCGACGGCCTCGTGAACACGCACAAGAACTTCTGGGAGTGCGACACCGGCATCGCCTACGTGATCTCCGGGCCGAGAGAGTGGCGCACGCGCAGGATGACGAAGGTCTACGACTTGAGCGATCCGGCGCGGCCGGTGTTCATTCGCGACTTCGGCCTGCCCGGCCAGCAGCCCGGCGCGACGATGCAGCCGGTGCCCACCGAGCTGCACGGACCGATCTCGCTGGGGCCGAAGGGCAATCGCGTCTACTTCGGCTACGGTACGAGCCGCGCCGGCGTCGTGCAGATCGTCGATCGAGAGAAGCTGCTCAACGGACCGAAGGAGCCGACCGACGCCAACCTTCTCTATCCCCAGATCGCACGGATCGATCTTCCACCCGATGCCGGCGCCCACACGGCCTTTCCGCTGCTCGGGATGACGCTGACAGAATTCGCGAGACAGAAGCTTCCGGCGAACGCACCGGCGCCGGGAGGCGGACACGATCACGGCGGCGCGGTGCCGCTCGCGGCGACGCAGGCGCACCGCGATTTCATCGCGGTCGTGAGCGAGTCACTGGCCAACGAATGCGAGGAGCCGCGCCAGCTCGTTCGCTTCCTCGACGTGACGTTTGAATCGCGTCCGATCGGTGTGTCGACGTGGACCGTGCCCGAGGCGAGCGGGAACTTCTGCGACCGCGGCGGGCGCTTCGGCGCGCACTCGTCGAACGAGAGCTTCACCCCGATCTACTACGGCCGCGTGCTGTTCGTGACGTTCTTCAACGCCGGCCTTCGCGCCCTCGACGTCCGCGATCCGAACAGCCCCAAGGAGATCGGCTACTACATCCCGGCCACTACCGAGCGGACCGATCGGCGCTGCGTCGGCCAGCCGCCGAACGAGCGCTGCAAGGTGGCGATCCAGTCGAACAACGTGGAGGTAGACGACCGGGGCTACGTCTACCTGGTCGATCGCGCGAACACCGGCATGCACATCCTGGAGCTCACCGGCGCCGCGCGGCGGGCCGCGAATTTCCCGGCCGGCTCGAACTGAGAGCGTAGCCGCGGCCGCGAAACGACCGTGGGCGAGGAGACGCGCAGACCGGGCCGCGACCGCGACGAAATCGCCCGGAGACCCTACTTCTTCGCGATCGTGACGTAGCGTTCCAGCCGCGCCACTTCTTCCTTGCTCACGTACTTCCCGATCTCGCGGCGGAACCGCTCGATGCCGTCGTAGGGGCGGTACTCCTTGAACTCGCGCAGCATCCGGTTGCCGAGACCGGGAATCGTCAGGAAGTCCGCGTCGCTCGCCGTGTTCAGATCCATCGGCACGAAGACGTACTGCTCCAGCCTCGCCAGCTCCGCATCGTCCACGTACTTGTCGATCTCGCGGTGGAAGACCGCCAGCGCGGCGTACGGCCGGTACTCGAGGAACTCGCCGAGCATCCGCTTGCCCAAGCCGGGGATGAGGAGGATCTCCTCGTTTGGAGCACTGTTCAGGTTGATGTGAATGAAGATGCGGCCGTACAGCGTGGTGATCTGCTCCCGCGTGAGGCCGGCGCCGGTGAGCGCCTGGTCGAGCGCCGTCACCGAGAGGAACGGACGCTTGGCGACGACAGCCTTGGCCGTGGCCGGCGTCATGCCCGGAAGCTTCGCGAGGTCCGCTTCGCCAATCGTGTTGGCATCGGCGATGGTGACCGACTTCCCCACCTGTGCGGACGCGGGGCGGGCGTGCAACACGAGAACGGCGCTGAGCAGCGCGACCAGCAGAACCCGAGTCATGATTGAGCCTCCTCTGTTGATGCCACGCCGGCGTGCGAACGCAGCAGCGGGTGGCGGTACGTGAACGCGAGACCAACGACGCCGAGCAGCGACATCGAGCCCGGGGCGAGCACGGGCGTCGCGCCGGTCATGGTACCCGTGATGAGCTTCATGCCCGACAGCGACGGATGCATCTCCAGCTCGAATTCCGCGTTGCCCTGATAGTGAAGGGCGACGCCAAGCATACCGCTGCCGACGAACAGGACCATCAGCAACTGAAGCAGCCGCAGGCTCCAGGCGGAGGGAACGGCGACCAGCGAGGCACCGAGCAGGACGCCCGCGCCGAGCAGGGCGAGCGGCACGAGCTGCGACGCCGACTCGTCGTGGCCGATGAGCAGCAGCTCCGCTGCCATGCCCGTCGCGCCTAGTACGAGCGCCCAGAGCAGGATGGTGCGAATGGTCGTCAGCGCCGGCGCTTCGTGTGCCATGGGTACGTAGTGTCCGTCGTACGTAGTGTCCGGCTTTCTTGCCCGCCGTAGCGCGCAGCGCGAAGGCGGGAGCCGGACCGTGATCGTGACAGTAGCATAATGGCTCGGTGGCCCCCCGCGTGCGCTTCGCGCCGTCCCCCACCGGGTTCCTGCACGTCGGCGGCGCCCGCACGGCCCTGTTCAACTGGCTCTACGCGCGGCGGCACGGCGGCGCCTTCGTGCTTCGCATCGAGGACACCGACACGGAACGCTCGTCCGAGGACATGGTCACCGGGATCCTCGACGGCCTGCGCTGGCTCGGCCTCACGTGGGACGAAGGCCCCGGGATCGGCGGACCGCATGCGCCCTACTTTCAGTCGGCGCGGCTCGACCGCTATCGCGCCGCGGCGATGCGCTTGAGGGACGAAGGGCGCGCGTACTTCTGCTACTGCACTCCGGAGCGGCTGCGCGACGAGCGCCAGCGCGCGGAAGCGCGCGGCGAGGGCTGGCAGTACGACCGCGCGTGCCTGGCGCTGACGAGCAACCGCGTCCGTGAGCTCGAAGACGCGGGCGCGCCGCGAGCGATCCGCTTCAAGGTCCCCGCCGGCGGGGCGGCGTTCGACGACCTGGTACACGGCCGCATTGCGTTCGACGGCGCCAACATCGAAGACTTCGTGATCCTCCGGTCGGACCTCCACCCCACCTACCACCTCTCCGTCGTCGTGGACGATGTGGAGATGGGGATCACGGATGTGATCCGAGGAGACGACCACATCTCGAACACGCCGAAGCACGTGCTGCTCTTCCAGGCCCTGGGTGCTCCACTCCCCCGCTTCGCGCACGTGCCGCTGATCCTCGGCGCCGACAAGAAGCGCCTCAGCAAGCGTCACGGCGCGACGTCGGTGATGGAGTACCAGCGGCAGGGCTACCTGCCGCCGGCGATGGTGAATTTTCTGGCGCTGCTCGGATGGTCGCCCGGGGACGATCGCGAGCTGATGACGGAGGCGGATCTCGTCGCGAGCTTCACGCTCGAGGGCATCAGCGGAGGCAATGCCGTCTTCGACACCGACAAGCTCGATTGGATGAGCGGCCAGTACATCGCGCGAATGGCGATCGAGGACCTGGCGTCAGCCGTGCTGCCGTTCATGGCGGACGCCGGGCTCGCCGCGCATCCGCTGGTCACCGATGCCGGCGCGTTTCACCGGCTGCTGGAGCTGCTGCGCCCGCGCGCGAAGCGGCTGACCGAGTTCGCCGAACAGGCGCGGCCCCTGCTCACCGAAGCCGTGGCGTACGAGCCCGAGGCCGTGGAGAAGCATCTGTCCTCTCCAGACCTGCCGGGGCACATCGCGGCGCTCGTCGAGGCGCTGCACGGGGCGGCGCCGTTCGACGAGGCGCAGGTCGAGGCCGCCGTCCGCGGAACGGCGGCCGCGCGGGGGGTCAAGGCGGGCGCGCTGATTCACGCCACGCGC
>DASTDQ010000211.1:0-7684 GCA_035710305.1 Vicinamibacterales bacterium
CTGTGTGGGAACCTGAGCCTGCGCGTCGGCACCGGGGCCGGCAAGCAGCGTGGTCAGCAGCAACGCGACAAGCATCCAGTCACCTCGATACCCTCCTGTTTTCGGCTGCGGCTGCGGCAGGCGTTAGGGACATCTTGGTCCGTGGTCCTAAGTCCTTGGTGCTTGGTCCGTCCCTGGTCCCTTGTCCGTCCCTGGTCCGTTGTCCTGTCGTTCTCGGTCTGCGTGCGTCGCTCGTGGGCAATTGCGTGCACGTCGAGGGGGCCGTCAGTCACTCGGTCCCGCACACGAACCTCGGACTGAGGACCAAGGACCAAGAACGGACCACGGCCCAAGAACCAAGCACAAAGGACCTGCAGTTAGAATGCCCCCGTGTCGCGCTTCATCGAGTTCACGCGGGCCGAGTGGGCGCGCCTGCGTGAGTCGACGCCGCTACCGCTGACCGAGCCGCAGCTCCGCGGCCTGGTCGGCATCAACGAACCGATGTCGCTCGGCGAGGCGGCCGACATCTACCTGCCGTTGTCGCGGCTGCTGAACCTCTACGTCGCGGCCTCGCAGAGCCTGCAGCGGGCAACGGCAACCTTCCTCGGGTCCGACGGCCCGCGCGTGCCGTTCGTCATCGGCGTCGCCGGGAGCGTCGCCGGTGGCAAGAGCACCGCCACGCGGGTGCTGCAGGCGCTGCTGGCCAGCTGGCCCAGCCATCCGCAGGTCGACCTCGTGACGACCGATGGATTCCTGCTGCCGCTGGCGGTGCTCGAGGCACGCGGCATGATCGCCCGCAAAGGGTTCCCGGAGAGCTACGACCTGCGGCGGCTGGTGCGCTTCATGGCCGATGTGAAGAACGGCGCACCCGAGGTGCTCGCACCGGTGTATTCGCATCTCCACTACGACATCGTGCCAGGCGAGTACCAGGCCGTCCGCCGGCCCGACATCGTCATCGTCGAAGGACTCAACGTGCTGCAGACAGGCGGCCCGCGCGACGGGCGACCGGCGCCCATGTTCGTGTCGGACTTCTTCGACTTTTCGCTCTTCGTGGATGCTGCGGAGCACGACATCGAGCAGTGGTACATCGAGCGGTTCGCGACGCTCCGCGAAACGGTGTTCCAGGACCCGTCGTCCTACTTCCACCGCTACTCGTCACTCACGCCCGAGCAGGCGGTCGAGACGGCGCGCGGCCTCTGGAGATCGATCAACCTCGTGAACCTGCACGAGAACATCGTGCCTACGCGCGAGCGCGCGCACGTGATCCTGGAGAAGGGGCGGGACCACGCCGTCCGGCGGGTTCGCCTGCGGAGGACCTGATCAGGAAGCCGCCGGCAGCGTCTGGACGATGAATTCCTTCGAGAGCAGGGCTGTGACGTCGCTGGCCGCGAGCGGGGCCGAGAAGAGATAGCCCTGTGCGTGCGGGCAGTCCAGTGCACGAAGTTGCTCTGCGTGCTCTGCCGTCTCGACGCCCTCGGCGATGAGGCCCATGCCGAGCGCGCCGGCCAGCTTCACGATCACGCTCGCCATGTCGTCGTCGGGCGTGCCCATGCGGGCCACCAGCGACTTGTCCAGCTTCAACGCGTCCACCCTGTAGCGCTGCAGATAGCTCAGCGAGGCGTAGCCGCTGCCGAAGTTGTCGAGGAGGACGGCGACCTTGAGCCGGCGGAGGCGCTCGAAGTTGTGGTCCACGACGTCGGAGTGGTCGATGAGCACGCTCTCGGGAATTTCGAGCCGGAGCGTTCCGGGGAGCAGACCGCTGCCGGCGATGGCGCTGGCGACCTGATCGATGAACTCCGGCCGGGTGAAGAGCTTCGACGAAAGGTTCACCGACAGATCCAGCGGCCTGGAGAACATCTGCTGCCACGCGGCCATCTGGTGGCAGGCTTCGCGCAGTACCTGGTAGGTCAACTGGACGATGAGCCCGGTCTCCTCGGCCACCGTGATGAACTCCGACGGCGGGGCCACGTGGCCGTCGGCACGCACCCATCGCACCAGCGCCTCGAGCCCCGTGATGCGGCCCGACTTCAGATGCACGACCGGCTGATAGAAGACGGTGAAGTCGTTCTGCTCCACGGCCCGCCGCAGTTCTGTTTCGAACGTCAGCCGCTTGAGATCGGACGCGTGCATCTCCGGATCGAACAGCTCGTACCCGCCTCGCCCCGCTGCCTTGGCGCGGTACATGGCGATGTCGGCGTCGCGGAGTACCGCGTCGACCGACCGCTGCTTCGGATCCCCGATGACGATGCCGATGCTGGCTGCGCCGCGAAGCTGAAGACCGCTGACCGGGAACGGCTCTGCCAGCGCCCGGAGGAGCCGCTCGGCGATCGCGCGCACCTCGCGCGGCTCGTCGAAGTGCTGCGTCAGGACCGCGAACTCGTCTCCGCCCAGCCGCGCCAGCGCCTCGCCAGGCCGGAGCTGCGACTGCAGCCGCTCGCCGATGGCCTTCAGGAACCGATCGCCGACGACGTGGCCGTGCGTGTCGTTGACGAGCTTGAACCCGTCCAGGTCGATGAACAGCACCGCGTAGGTCTTGAAGGGCGCTCGCATGTTCTGCGCCATCGCGCGCTGCAGCAGCTCACGGAAGAGCGTGCGATTCGGCAGATCTGTCAGCGCGTCGTGCCGCGCCGCCTGCGCCAGCGAGTCGCGAGTCCGCCTCTGCTCGGTGATGTCGGTCTGCGAGCCCGCGAGACGGAGGGCCTGGCCCGTCGCGTCCCGGACCGCGATCCCGCGGCAGAGCACCCACCTGATGCTCCCGTCGGCGTGCTTCATGCGGTACTCGTGCTCGAAGTGGGAGCGCTGTCCCGTCAGGTGCGCGCGCAGCGCCTGCCACACCCCTTGCTTATCCTCGTCTTCCACCAGGCTCAGCCAGGCGTCCACGCTCGAGACGCTGGCGTTGTCCTGAGACAGGCCGATCATGAGCTTCCAGCGATCGGAGCAGTAGAGCGTGTCGGTTGCGACGTCCCAATCCCAGAGCCCGTCATTCGAGCCGGCCGCGGCCAGCGCGTAGCGCTGTTCCGACCGGCGCGCGGCTTCGAGTGCGGCGACGGTGTTGGTGTGGAGCCGAAGCACTTCTTCTTTGTGGCGCTTCTCGGAGGCGAGCCGATCGACGTACATGCGATAGGACCGGAACGTCAGGTAGACGGGTGCAGCCGTCAGGGGAAGCAGCCACCACTGCTTCGTCTGCCAGAACACGACACAGGCGACGGCCGCGCCGGCGCCGACGTAGTAGCTCGGCGCCGTCCAGAGGAAGTTGGACTGCCACACACTCCACACCGGCCTGCGGTTGGCAAGCCCGACCGCCGCGGCGACGATCGACGTGTTGACGATGTAGTAGACGAGGGCGCTGGCGACGAGCGGCCGCGCGATGTCCTTCAGCTCGATCACCCCGGGATGGCCGCCGAGGTACTCGAACGTGGTGCCCGCGGCCTTGACCGTGAGCACGAGCGCCGCGGCGTTGAACACCGTACGCGACACGGGGTTTCGGCCGTTGTGACCGAAGGTGGACTGCATCCCCGCGCTGATGCCGGCGACGAGCATCGTCAGCTCGGTGCCGATGAGGAGCAGCGCCGCGAAGTCCACGCTGTAGGAGATCGAGAGGTTGAACGAGTTGGAGCCGAGCGGCAGCTTCAGCTGGAGGCTCGAGGCCAGCGCCGAAGCGGCGAGCAGCACGACGAAGAGCGAGGGATCGGGTAGCGACCGCGGTCCCCAGAGCACCAGCACCGCGCAGGCGGCGGCAATGATCGCCCACACGAAGAGCGTCACCGCCAGCGGCTGGCGTTCGCGTCCCATCGCGATCTCGGCGTCCTGCACACCCAGTCCGGCCACGTCGTCGCCGACGCCGCCAGATGGCACAACCTGGTCGCTCATGATTCTGGTGCCTGGTCCCTCACTACCTTCGGTCGTCCGACGACGAAAGCGCTCTCGTGTTGGTACGTACGGACGCCAACTACGAGAAGTGACATCTTTCTTTGCAGAGCAACGGCGAAGCCAAACGCAATGGGATGAAGACGCCACACGGCCAGTGGGTGCGCTGCACGCCTTCGCGCGGCCTGGCGCGCCTCCGCCACCGAATCACGGATCAGATCCGTGATCGCCCGGTCTGAATATGTCAGAGGTTCTCGTGCGGATCGGAAGGCTGCTTGCTGGAGGTCTTTGCCGCCGCCAGCGGGGTAGCCGGCAGCACCAGGCGTCAACTAGACGATTCGAGCGACAACCATCGCGCGAGTGCACGAAACGCATGGCCTCGATGGGCCACGGCGAGCTTTGCCTCGTCTGTCACGTCGGCAAGCGTCGTCCCATACGGCGGGTAGTGGAATATCGGGTCGTAGCCAAATCCGCCGCTGCCGCTCGGCGCTGCGGCTATCACGCCTTCGACCTTTCCTGTCGTCTCGAAGATGATTCTGTCGTTGTCCGCGACGGCCACCGCGCAGACGAATCGCGCGGTGCGCGCTCGATCGGGCCGCTCGGCCAGACGCTGGAAGATGAACGCGAAGCGCTCCGAGTAGGAGGCCTCCGGCCGCAGGAACCTGGCCGATCGCACACCCGGCTCGCCGTTCAGCGCGTCGATGACGAGGCCGGAGTCCTCGGCCACCGTCACGAGGCCGGAGTAGCGCGCGTAATAGCGCGCCTTCAGACGCGCGTTCTCTTCGAACGTCGCGCCTGTTTCCTCCGGCTCCTCGACTGGCGGAAGGTCTCGCAGCGTCACGAGCGAGACCGGGCTTGCCTTCAACAGCAACCGGATCTCACCGAGCTTGCCTTCGTTGGTCGTGGCGATGAGCAGGCGCCGCACTCGTTTGAGTCTTGAGTCTTGAGTCTTGAGTCTTGAGTTGTGAGTTGTGAGTTGTGAGTCTTGAGTCTCGAGTTACTTGCTCGCCAAGTACTGCCCCACGAGCCCCCGCTGCAGCGCGATGAGCTGCCGCACGCCCGTGTCGGCGAGATCGAGAAGACGATTGAGCGCCTCGCGCCCGAACGGCAGCGCTTCGGCGGTTCCCTGAAGCTCGATGTACAGGCCGGCGCCCGTCTTGACGACGTTCATGTCCACGTCGGCCTTCGAGTCCTCGGCGTAGGCAAGATCGAGGAGCGGCTCTCCTCCAACGATCCCGACGCTCGTCGCGGCGACGAAATCGGTGACCGGCATCGTGCGGATCATGTCCTGCTCGCGCATCTTCTGGGCCGCCAGCACCAGCGCGACGAACGCGCCGGAGATCGACGCGGTCCGCGTCCCGCCGTCGGCCTGTATCACGTCGCAGTCGAGCGTGATCGTGCGCTCGCCCAGCTCTTCGAGCTTCGTCACCGCCCGCAGCGAGCGGCCGATGAGGCGCTGGATTTCCTGCGTGCGCCCGCCAACCCTGCCTGACGAGGATTCGCGCTGCGTGCGCGTGGTCGTCGCGCGGGGCAGCATCCCGTACTCGGCGGTGACCCAGCCCTTTCCGGTGTTGCGCCGGAACGGGGGCACGCGGTCCTCGACGCTGGCCGTGCAGATGACCTTCGTCTTGCCGGCTTCGACGAGCACGGAGCCCTCGGCGTGCATCAGGTAGTTGGGAGTGATTCGTGTCGGGCGAAGTTGTTCGGGAAGTCTGCCGTCGGATCTCATTGGAGAACACTGTAATTCAAAACTCAAAACTCAAAACTCAAAACTACTTCGTGTCCTCCTTCCTGACGAGCTCTTCGTTCCTCGTGAGCGGCCGGCGCAGGTCGACGTGACCGGCCAGCGTGTCAACCTCCTTTCCGTCAACGAGTATCTGCACGCGCGTCACCGCCGGCAGGTTCGCCGTGACGGCGTTGACGAGCGCGTACACCGTCAGCAGCTCGTTCAGCGAGCCGCCCGGATGGCCGCTGGCGACCTCGGCGCTCAGATCGATGAACGCATCCCCCTTGTCGGTGATGTAGAAGGCCCGCAGCATCGTGCCGGCGGGAATGACGGCCACGTACGGCTCGGGCGGCTGTTCGGCGAGCGCCGCCGTCAGGATCTCGCGTCCCTGGTCAGCGACGTTGCCGGCCAGCGGCACATCGCGCCGAACCGGTACGAGCGCCTGGCCGTCCTCCGAGCCGTAGAACAACGTCGCCGTGATGTGCGCTGTCTGCGACGGCGGGGCAGCCGTGCCTGCGGCGGTCGGCTCGGCCGGAGCTTCGCGGCGTGGACCGTAGATGAGCGCGGCGCTCACGGCGATGAGCACCAGGATCGCCAGCCCTCCAAAGAGGGCCAGCCACCAGGTTTTCAGGCTCATGGCCTGCGCGGCTCCTCGGACCAGGCGCGGAACCGCACGATGCCGGTGAAGATCGCCTGCGCGATCGCCGCCTTGAACTCGTCGGTGCCCAGGCGGGCTTCCTGTTGCGGATTGGTGAGGTAGGCGACCTCGACGAGCGCCGCCGGCATGTTGGCCGCGGCAAGCAGGCGCAGCGGGGCCTGCCTGAGCGGGTGCTCGCTCATCGGCACCTGCTGCCGCTGCAACTCCTCCTGCAGAACCTCCGCCAGGCGCGCCGAGTCGTCCAGGTATCGCGCCTGCGCCAGGTCCCACGGGACGAGGTCCAGGCGACGCTGCCCGCCACCGAGCGACGGCAGGACGACGCCTTCACGCGTCGCGGCGCGGACCACTTCCGCGCTCTCGCGATCCAGCTGCAGGTGAAACACCTCCGCGCCGGACGACACCGGGCCGCGGGAGCCGTTGACGTGCAGGCTGATCAGCAGGTTGGCCTTCCCGTTGTTCGCCACGGCCGCCCGTTCGTCCAGGCTCAGCGCGCGGTCGTCGTCGCGCGTGAGGATCACGCGCAGCCCGAGCCGGGCCTCGACCATCGCGCGCAGCCGGCGCGCCACGTCGAGCGTGAGCTGTTTCTCCTCGGCGCCCCGAGCGCCGCGGACCCCCACGTCGTCTCCGCCATGACCAGGATCGATCGCGATCGTCTGCCATGCGCGCGAGGCGGGGGATCGGGGATCGGGAATCGGGGATCGGGGATCGGGATTCGCCCTTCGACTGTCGCTCAGGGCGTCCCGAGCTCCGTCGAGGGACGGGACTCCGGGATCGGGACTCGGGACGCGCGATTCGCTGGCGGCGGGCACTTCGATGACGACGCGCGTCACGTTGTTCGCCGTGGCGACGCTTGCGCGAGCTTGTCCCGCGGCGTCGTCGAGGAGCACGGCGACCGTGTTGGGTTGATCTCCAGGGCGGATACGCTCGATGAGACCGGCGCCCCCCGGGAGCGTCGCGAGATCGAGCCCATCGGCATCGATGCGGACGACCAGCCGCCCCGGCTCCACGGCCACCACGGCAGGAGCGGCTGGCGCGATCTCGACCTCGGCGCGCGTCGGAGGTCCGGCGCTCGCGATGACCGCCGAGACCCTGGGAAGCCGGACGTCGCCCACCACCACCAGGCGCGACACGCGTCGAAGCTCGATGCGCCGGTCGTAGATGGTCGCGAGAGCGGAGGACAGGAAGTCGATCGGAACGAGCCAGCGTCGCCCCGATCGGACGACAGGGGAGGAGAGCGTGACGACGCGGCCGTCGGCCGAGACCATCGGACGGTTGGCGGAGGCGACGATCGTTCGTCCGCGGTAGGACACCGTGACGCCGCCCGCAAGCGCGTCCTCTCGGAAGGAGACCCCGAAGAGCGAATCCAGGTCGTCCAGCGCGACGAGCTCGCGCCCGCCCTGGACGATGGTCGGGACGGGCCGGCGGCCCTCGCGCGTCACGAGGGTGAGAGGCGA
>DASTDQ010000212.1:0-3957 GCA_035710305.1 Vicinamibacterales bacterium
GGAATCGGCCCGCGCGCAATACGCTCGGCAAGCGTCTCCCCCTCAACCAGCTCGAGGACGAGGGCACGCAGACCGTCGCGTTCCTCGAGTCCGTAGATTCCGGCGATGCCGGGGTGATTCAGCGACGCGAGCAGCTCCGCTTCACGCTGAAACCGGGCGAGGCGCTCGGGATCCGAGGCAAAGGCCGCCGGCAGGATCTTGAGCGCCACGTCGCGCTTCAGCCGTCCGTCGCGGGCGCGATAGACCTCGCCCATGCCGCCGGCGCCGAGCGGACCCGTCACTTCGTAGGGCCCGAGAATCGAGCCTGGCTGGAGCGGCATGGCCGGGCGGATTGTAACTCAGCGGACAGCGGCGCTCAGATCGCAAACTCTGCCACGACGCCTGCGTGATCGGATGCTTCTTCGGACAGCCGGGTGATGGACGAAAAGCGATCGGGGAAGCTGAACATGCCTCGTCGCTCGATCGTGACGCTCGTCAGCGCGTCTCTCAAGGGCGTCGAGACCAGCAGGTAATCGATCTGATTCCTGTCGCCCTGGAAGACGTGGGTAAAGCGGCCATCGGCGGGAAGAGTGTCAACCACGTTGTGAAGGCCGGACAAGGAGAGCAGCGGCGACAACGGCGCCGACGCCGGCGTGTCGTTGAGATCGCCGGCGACGACCACAAGATCCTTCGTCAGATCGAACTGTTCCTCCAGGATCTTCGCCACCCGGGCCGCCTGCCTCTCGCGGCGCGAGTCGTTGAACAACGGCGTGCCGAACCCCTTGCTCTTGAAGTGATTGCACAGCACCCACAGGGATCGGCCGTCGTCGAGCCTCATTTCGTACTCCGCGCAGTCTCTCGAGAAGATCTGACCTTCATCGTCCCTGTCGTTCACGTGCGTGCGGATGCTCTTCAGCGGCTTCCTGCTCAGGATTCCGACGTCGATGCCGCGGTCGTCGTTCCCGTCGATGACCATGTGGTTCGTGAAGCGATTGCTCGTCAAAACCTGCGAATTGAAGTGCCCCAGGAGCTGGCGGTCCTCGACTTCGACGATGCACAGGATGTCCGCGTTCAGCTCCTTGATGATCCGGCCGGTGTTCCTGATGGCCGTGCCGCTGATGTCCCCTCTGCTGAACTTGATGTGACCGAGGAAATCGGCGGCGCCGGAGGCGACGACCTTATTCCCGACCATGAGCTTTCCACGGTCTTTCTCGAGCGTGAAGAATCCCCTGCCCACGTCGAGCAGGTCGCGGATCTTCTTCTTGTCGGTCTGGCTGTACGTCTTCTTCTTCAAGACCTTCCTGAGCGCGTCAGCCGCCTTGATTGCCGCCGATGCCCGCTTCTGCTCTGCAGGCGAGTCGCTGAGATCGATGATTCGCGAGCGGCTGAAGAGGTTTTCGCAATTGAACGTGCCGACGCGAACGGCCATGGATCCAGCTCCTGACTTACTTCTGAAACGACGACCAGGCGGAAACCGAACAGCTGGATAGTACTACCGTCAGCCAAGTCCGAGCCGCGACATCATTTTCAGCAGCCCTTGCCGCGACAACCCGAGATCCCGGGCGGCTCTGGCTCTGCGGCCGCCCGCCCGCGCCAGGGCGACCTCGATGAAGCGCCGTTCGAACTGTTCGCGGGCCTCCGTCAGCCGCGCGGCCGGAACCGGCGCCGCGCTGCTCAGGACCGGCGGCAGCAGCGTCGGCTTCACCTGGCCACGCGCAGGCGCGGCGACGGCGAGCCCCGCGATGACGTTCTGCAGCTCACGCACGTTGCCCGGCCAGTGATATCGCGCCAATGCCGTCAGGACCGCGTGATTCAGCAGGGCGCGCGACCCGACCCGACCCGCGGCGGCCTGCCAGAAGTGCAGCGCGAGAACGGGAATGTCCTCGGGCCGTTCACGCAACGGCGGCACGCGAATACGCACCACGTCGAGCCGATACAGCAGGTCCTGGCGGAAACGCCCCTCCGCCGCCTCGACGCGCATGTCGCGGTTGGCGGCGCTGATCACGCGCACGTCCACCTTGCGGCTGAACGTTGCGCCGACGCGACGAACCTCCTGCTGCTGCACGACGCGCAGCAGCTTCGCCTGAGCGCGCGGCGACAGATCGGCGACCTCGTCCAGGAACAACGTGCCACCGTCGGCGTCCTCGACGAGCCCGGGCCGATCGGCCACGGCCCCGGTGAAGGCGCCGCGCACGTGCCCGAACAGCTCCGATTCCAGGAGATCGTCGGGCAGCGCGGCGCAGTTCACGTCGCAGAATCGCCGCTCGCGGCGCGGGCTCAGATGATGAAGTGCCCTCGCCACCAGCTCTTTGCCCGACCCGCTCTCCCCTTCGATCAAGACCGAAAAAGGCGCGGCGGCCGCGCGCGCTACGGCGCGACGCACCTCCCCCATTGCCGCGCTCGGACCGATCAGCTCGGGGATGGCCGTTGACGCGTGAACGGCTTCCCGAGCCGCCAGCCGCATGGCTTCGATCCGGGGCGACGCGACGGCCGCGGCGAGCTCGAGGAGCTCACGCGCGTGCGCCGGCGCCGCCCGGTCAACCGGCCAGCGTGCGACCAGAGCGGCCACCAGACGCGGACCCAGCCGTACTGGAACGCCAAGCTCTCCACCTGGTGTTCCGCCTCGCCCATCTATGACGATACCGGCATCGAGCACCCGGGACCCGAGCGTCGTCGCGAGACCTGTGCCGACGCTCAACACGGTGCTGTCCGGGCCGGCATCTGACGACCAGACCTCGAGGCGGCTCGTCCGCAGCGACTCCGAGGCGAAGGTCACGACACGCCGGACGGCGTCACGATCCTCTTCTTCGTCACGGCCCATTGCCACCAGCGACGCGGCCACGCCGTGCGCGGCGGCCGACGCGGGCTCACGTGGCGGCAATCGCACGTCGCCCCGCACCCTGCTGTCGATCCCGGCGCGCAGCAACGGCGGCGTGACGCCGCGCAGCCGCTGCAGGTCCCTGAGCTCGCGCTCGGCCTCGCGCGTTCGGCCGGCCCGTCGGAGCGCGTCAACCCACGCCAGCCTGACACGCACGAAACGAAGCGGCACGTGCGCTGCGCGTGCCGCCGCTCGAAGCTCGCTCACGCGCTGCTGCGCCAGGACAAGATCGCCGGCCTCCATGAGCACGCGCGCGTGCGCCGACAGCGACATGACCCGCGCCAGCGGCAGCCGCGACGCCTCGGCGCGGCTCAGGACGTCCCGAGCACGCTGCCCCGCCTGAAACAGCTCGCCCCGGGCCAGCAGCACTCGGATCCGCGTGGCACCCGCGAACACCGCGACGTCGTCGTCGTCGGACGGCGCGTCCAGGTCTCGCGCGGCCGCCTCCTCGATTCTTCCTTGATACAGCAGGATTCGAGCGAGCGTCGCTTCGGCCCTTACTCGATCGGCGGCGGCCAGCCCGCCGGCAATAATCGCGGCGCGGCACAGCGACTCGGCCTCGGTGAGCCGGGCTGCGTCAGTCCGTGCTGCGGCCTGCCACACCCGCGCGCCAACCGACACCTGTTCGTCCTTCGCAGTCTGTCCGTGGCGCCCCGCCTCGTCGAAAATCGCGTCCGCTGCCGCCGCGCGACCCCGTTCGAGGACGAGACGCCCCAACGTGACGAGCGTCGACGCGGCAAATGCGAACGCCTCCCTCCTGACAAGCGCTCCGGCGACGTCGCGCAGAAGGCGCTCGGCGGCGGCGTGACGTCCTGAATCGCCGAGCTCCCTCCACCTGGCTGCCCGTGCAAGGTGTCGCCGCACGTCCTCGTGTACCGGCACATCGCGCTTCGGATGCAGTCGCGGGTCCTTCCGCTCCAATCCGTACACCGCCCGCGCTTCCCTGACCACGCACGCGAACGTGTCGGCGTGTCGTGGCCGCGGGGATCGAAACGACACGAGTACGTGAGGGCGGGGAGACCTGGCTGCGGCCTCGACGAACGCCTGCCGGCTCTCGTCGGCGGACGTTCCAGGACCGCTGATGAGCATCAACGTCCGGT
>DASTDQ010000213.1:0-4788 GCA_035710305.1 Vicinamibacterales bacterium
CCGATCGCATCGATCCCGATGCGCGCACGAGCCGATGGCCGCCGCTTCTCAGGTGGCTCGACGGCCTCGGCCTCGAGATGCTCGAACGGCTCGTCCTCCGCTCGCCTCGCCTGCAGCGCTTCGTTCTCGAGAGCCATCGGCGCGCGCTCGCGACACTCGTGTCGCGGCTGCCGCGGATCGATCGCGTGGCGATCGTCGGCGGAGGGCTCTTTCCGCGAACGGCGCTCATCCTTCGCGACCTGCTGCCCGGCGCACGCCTGGTCGTCATCGATGCCGACGAGAACAACCTCGAGACGGCACGTTCGCTGATTGGCGGCGCCGCGGAGTTCGTTCGTCGGCGGTATCGTGCAACGGAAGAAGCGCCAGGCTTCGATCTCGTCGTCATTCCACTCTCGCTGGACGAAGGGCGCGGCGCCATCTACGCGCATCCGCCGGCAAGAGCGGTTCTCGTCCATGACTGGATCTGGCGGGTGCGCGGCGAGAGCGCCATCGTGTCGCCTCTGCTGCTCAAGCGCCTGAACCTGGTGCGCGCATGAAAGCGGCCAGTCTCCTGGCCGTCCTCATAGTCGCCAAGCTCGCGATGCTGAACGGCCGGGCGATTCCGCTTTCGATATGGGACCCGATCGCGTACTTCTGGCAGGACGTCCTCGTCGCCCTCGTGTTCGGACTTGCCGGGTTCCTTTCGTACGTAGTGTCCGGCTTTAGCCGGACGGTTCGTTCTAGGCTCGAAACGGCGATCTACTGGATCGTCGTGCTGTACGCGGCGGCCAACATCCCGGTGGGGCGCGCCCTGTCCACGCCGCTGACGTGGCCGATGGTGCGTGCCGCGGGTGGCCCGCTCGCCGACTCGATTCTGCAGTATCTGACGTGGTCGAACGTGCTCCTCGTGGCGCTGACGATCGCCGCTGCGGCCGTCCTTCCACGGGTGCCCCCCCTGCGCGGCCGCGCGTCGCAGGTGGCCGTCGCGTGCGCGCTGGCGGTCGTGGCTCTGGGACCGTTCGCGGGCAGCCGCGTTGACGCGTCTGGCCTCGACCGGAACATCCTCGTGGCCCTCGTTCGAAGCGCCCTGCCGCAGATCCGCTCACGGCCGTCTGACGACGACTGGCGCGTGTCTCGCTTCGACACGGATCACATCGACGATCTGTCCCCATTGACGGGACTGGCCGCCGGTCGAAACGTCGTTGTCGTCGTGCTCGAGTCCACGGCGGCGCAGTATCTCGCGCCGTACGGTGGGGAAGCCGACGTGATGCCGTCGCTCACGGCGCTGTCCGAGCACGCGCTGGTGTTCGACAACGCGTATGCCGTCTATCCCGAGAGCATCAAAGGGCTCTTCTCGGTGCTCTGCTCGACCTCGCCCGCTTTCGACGTCGAAGCCGAGGCGTACGCCGGCGTCGCGTGCAACCCGCTGCCGGGTGTGCTCCGGCAGGCGGGCTATCGCACGGCGATGTTTCATTCCGGCCGGTTCGCCTATCTGGGCATGGAGGCCGTCATCGGCAATCGCGGATTCGACGTCCTCGAGGACGCGGGCCACATCGGAGGCAATCACGAGTCGAGCTTCGGCGTGGACGAGCCGTCCACGGTTCGGCGGATGCTGTCGTGGGTCGACGGCCTGCCGCGCGGCGAGCGGTTCTTCCTCATGTATCTGCCGATCGCCGGCCATCATCCCTACGACAGCCCCGGCCCAGGCGCTTTCGCGAACGCCGACGAGTTCGGGCGCTACCGCAACGCGCTCCGCTATGGGGACGAGGCGCTCGGAACCCTCGTGGACGGACTGCGCGCGCGAGGCCTGGGCGACAACACGCTGTGGATCGTCTTCGGCGATCACGGGGAAGCCTTCGGACAGCACGAGGGGAACTACGGACACACGTTCTTCCTGTATGACGAGAACATCCGCGTGCCGCTGGTCGTCGCGGCGCCCGGCCTGATGCACGGTCGAACGCGCGTGCGGCGGGTCGTGAGCCTGCTGGATACCGCGCCGACGATCCTCGATCTGCTCGGGCTGGACGCGCCGCACCTCGACCAGGGCGTGTCGATGCTCGGACGCGCGCCGAGGATGGCGCTCTTCTTCACGGACTACTCGCGCCCGCTCGCGGGGCTGCGCGACGGCCCGTGGAAGTTCGTCTACGAGCTCGACACTGCGCGGGGACGGCTGTTCCATGCGAGAACAGACCCGGGAGAGAGAATCGACGTGGCGCCCGATCATCGCGACCGCGCGGCGTGGTACGCGCAAGTCGTGAAGGAGTGGAGCGCCGCGCAGAAGAGCCATATCCTCGACGTCCGCGCTGGCGACTGAGCGTAGACTCTTCACGGTCTAACCCCGGAACTCGCTTGTGTCGGTGATGTTGCCAACGATCGTGGCTTGCAGGGCAGGCTGTTTGGTCAGCGGGGCCTCGGCCGGAGCCCACCAACACAAGCGAGCTGTGGTGTAGTGGTGTTAGGACCACTCACGGCTGAGACCGGGGAGGTGGAAGATGCGAATCGACGTCGGCGTTCTGACACTTGTCGGACTTGTTGCCGTAGGCCACGCCGGTGCAGCCCAAGTGCGACCGCTTCCCCCGCATCCAGATCTTTCCGGTGCGTGGGTGACGAACTCGACCGATGACTTGGCGTATTCGCCTTTCGGTGCTCGGTTCACAGTGAATCAGGATGCTTCGACGGTCACGATTACTGCCGATCGCGAGACCGTGACCTACACGCTCGACAATTCTGAAAGCGTTCGGACCACATCGACCGTGACTGGCGCGTCCTGGAGGCGCTCGTCGCGTGCAAGATTCGTCACGGCAGCGCTGGTCGTCACAACCAGAATCGACGCTGGGGCCACTGGCCACTGGGAGGATCTGTTCATTGTGTCGCTCGACCGCCCTGGCGAAGTCACCGTGGTTGCGTCTAATGCGGTGAAGTCGATGGAGCCGGGCATGGTCACGCGCGTCTTCAACTACAGGAAGGCCCAATAGCGGTCCGCGAAGGCCGAAACGCGGCCGTCGCTCGTGACCTGTCGGAGGCCGCGCCTGTCCATCCGGCCCAGACCCGGTTCGCGGACGAGATGGCCTTCACTGCTCACAATGATCCACACCCAGCCAGACGAGTCTGCCTTCGACTCCGCTCAGGCCAGGAAAGACTCGCCTCTACCGATCAGACATTCATGATTTCGAAACACTGCTCGAGGCTCTTGATCGGATCCCGTCCGGGGCCGGGCCTCCACTCGTGCGCGACGAATCCCGTGTAGCCCAGGTCGGCAATGGCGTTCGCGATGAAGCGGTGGTTCAGTTCCTGCGTGTCGTCGATCTCCTGGCGGCTGGGCACGCCGGCGACGTGAATGTGGCAGATGAGATCGAAATGGTCGCGCAGGTTTCGCGTGACGTCGCCGTCGGAGATCTGCGCGTGGTAGATGTCGTACACGATCTTCATGCGGGGTGAGCTCACCCTGCGGCACACGTCGAGGCCCCACGCGAGGCGGTTGAAGACCTGGTCCGTCCGCTGATCGGCGGCCACCTTGGCGTTGGTGATCTCCATGCAGAGCGTCACCCCCTTCTGCTCGGCGTAGCCTTTCACGCGGCTGAGAATCGCGACGGCATTGTCCGCGGCCTGTTCGTACGGCATCCCGCGCCGTTCGCCGGGCAGCGCGATCAGGTTCGGACAGCCGACCTCGGCGCACATGTCGATGCCGGCGCGGAACGCGTCCTCGAACTTGCCGTGCAGTTCCTTCCGGATCAGCCCCTCCTGAAAGCTGGTGCCGGTGCCGGTCATCATCGCCGGCGTCAGGCCGTACTGCTTCAGGATCGGCACCTGCTGCGCCGTGGGCAGATCGACGCCCTTGAATCCGATCTTCGCGAGGATCTTGCACCGCTCCTCGAAGGAGAGCGCCGACCCGGTTCCCCAGACCGATGCCATCACGCTCTGCCTGATGGGCGCCCGCGCCCGGGCGGCGGGTGCGGCTTGTGACGCCAGCGGTGAGGCGTGTACGGCGTTACGGTCCGGCTCAAGCCGGACACTACGTACCAGAGGCGCCGCGGCGATACCGGCGAGGAATTCGCGTCTCTTCATGCGGGCACTATAACCCCGTTGCGGGAGCCCCGCCATGCTGCGGGTCGCGGCTCAGGGCCGGGGAGCCAGGTAGGCGGCCAACGCCGCGAGATCGGCGTCGCTGATCTCCGTCTTTCGGAACGGCGGCATCACGGAGACGCCTCGACGGACGAACGTCTCCGTGAGTGTCGGCACCAGATCCGTCCGCTGCTCGAGCGCCCCCGGCTTCTTTCCCCGGTAGAGCGCGTCGAGAGCCTGCGTGCCCGGATGGCGCGGTCCGGGGTCGTGGCATGCCGCGCACCATTCGTTGTAGACCGCCTTCCCCCGCTCGAGCAGCGCCTTGTCCGGGGCGGCCGTGGCTCCGGTCTGCGCGGCTCCGCTCGCGCCGGGCGCGAGCGCGGCGGCAACCATCAGCAGGGCGGCGGCAAGTCTAGTGGACTGTATCAATTGAACCTGTAGCGAGTCGGACAGCCCTCCGACGCCGATTTCGCGGGCCAACCAACGGACGGCCCGCTTTACGTTTCGCTGATGCGCTCCAGTAGTGCGCGACATGGGCGTCATCCTCGACGCAGGTGGCGAGGCCAGATGCCGTATCGGCCGGCAGAGAGAATGCCCTTCGGGTCGACGGCGTCCTTGATCCGCTCCTGCAGGCGCAGCAGCGCGTTGTCGTTGAACGCATAGGCGCGCGCGCACTCGTCCATGAACGCCGTGTGCGTGCGGTACTCACCCCATCCGTTCTCGGCCGCCACTTCCACGAGCCGCCTG
>DASTDQ010000214.1:0-10114 GCA_035710305.1 Vicinamibacterales bacterium
GTCGTAGTTGCGCATCAGCGCCAGCGCCATCCCGACGACCGACAGGAACCTGCCTCGCGCCGCGTCGTTCACCTTGGCGACGTCCTTGGCGAGTTGATCGGCGTGGAGGAACGCCGTCACGGGGACGGCTTCCTTCGTTTCCTTGTCGATCATCACCGCCATGCCGATGCCGCAGTTCGGGTGGCACCCGCAGGTCAGCTGGCCCCATTCCCGATCGGGACCGTGCACGACGTCGGCCCAGTCGGTGAACGTGGACATGAACGAGATCGGGAACCAGTCGCGTATCGGCTCGCCGATGCCGGTCTGGTTCTTCACGTCGTGCGCCAGGTGCGACAGCGTATAACGCTGCGCCGCGCGCCGTTCCGGGGTCACCTCTTCGTCGCGGCCGGTGAAGGACACCGGCTGGAACGACAGGAAGTTGATCCGCTTCGGGTTGTCGAGCGCGAACTCGACGACGCGGCCGACCTGCTCGTTGTTGACGCCGTTGACGATCGTGATGACCGGCACGATGTCCACGCCGGCCTGGTACAGGTTCTCGATGGCGCGGAGCTTGACGTCGAAGAGGTTCCCGACGCGCCGGTGCGAGTTGGCGGCGTTGCCGATGCCGTCAAACTGCAGGTAGGCGTAGCGCAGCCCCGCCTCGGCGGCCGCCTTGGCGAACTCGGGGCTCTTGGCGAACTCGATGCCGTTGGTTGCCGCCTGCACGCTGTTGTAGCCCACCTTGCGCGAGTAGCGGATCGCGTCGAGGAAATACGGCGACATCGTCGGCTCGCCGCCCGAGAACTGCACCGACATCTGGCGCCGCGGCTTGATGGTGATGGCGTTGTCGAGGATCTGCTTGATGTCCTCCCACGTCAGCTCGTGGACGAAGCCCACCTGGTTCGCGTCCATGAAGCACGGGTCGCACATCATGTTGCAGCGGTTCGTCAGATCGACGGTGAGCACCGAGCCGCGGCCGTGCAGCACCGTGGACGAGCCGTGGTTGTGGAGCGTCTCGTCGTTGTGCGCGCGGATGTCGCGGCCCGGGAAGACCTCCTCGAGGTGCTTGAAGAACGCCGTGTCGATCGCCATCACGTCCTCGAAGTGGCCGTGGATGGGGCAGTCCTTCACCATGACGATCTTGCCGTCCTTCTCGACGATGGTCGCCTTGATCTCGCCGACCTTCTCGTTGAGCAGGACCGAGACGTCGCGCTTGCCGTCGAGGATCTCCTGCCGCGCCTCGCGCACGCAGTTCGGGCAGAGCGAGTCGGTTTCGCGCGGCCAGCCCAGCTGCGGCTTGGTCTTCTCATACGACTTGAGCAGAGGCTTGTCCGACCAGCGCGGGATGAACGAAGGGTTCTGCTTGATCCTGTTGGCGGTCGAGAAGACCTGCCAGAGACCGTTGGCGGTGAGCGCGAGACCCTTCTCGACGTACTTCATCGGCGCATGCATTCGACGACTCCTCTAAATAGGCTCTAGGTTCTGGGCCCGTGGCTGGGCTCCCGAACGCCCCAGCCCAGCTTGGATATCGGGTCATGATACGGGGGAAATCACGGAATCAGGCCATTTTTCAGCCGATTGGCGTTTCCGCATGCTGTGCTGGCAGCTCTGCGGGGTGGATGGCAGGCACGGCTGAGCCTGGAGTCCATGTGAAAGTTAGATTGAATCTCTTAGATCATTGTATTTCACTTATGTAGCTCGGCTTGCCACAATGTCCAATCCCATGCGTGCGACTGGCCACTCCGAAGCGCCCCCGGCCCAAGGTCTGTACGACCCTCAGGCCGAGCATGACGCCTGCGGTGTGGGCTTTGTCGTCCACATCAAGGGCCGGCGCTCGTACGGCATCGTGCGCAAGGCGCTCGAGGTGCTCGTCAACCTCGAGCACCGCGGCGCGTGCGGGTGCGAAGAGAATACCGGCGACGGCGCCGGCATCCTGATCCAGATCCCCGACGCCTTCCTGCGAAAGGTCGCGGGGGTGTTGCTGCCGGCGGAAGGCGAGTACGGCACCGGCCTCGTCTTCCTGCCGCATGAGAAGGCGGCCCGCACTCGAATCAAGAACCTCGTCGCAGCGGTCGCCGAAGAAGAAGGGCAGCAGCTCCTCGGGTGGCGGGAGGTGCCGACCGACAACCGTCTTGTTGGCCCGAGCGCGCGGGCGACGCAGCCGGTGTTCGAGCAGGTCTTCATTGCCGCGCGCGGCGCCGCCAGCCTCGACCGCCTCCTCTTCGAGCGGAAGCTGTACGTCATCCGCAAGCGCATCGAGCATGCCGTTAACTCGCTCAAGATGAGCGCGCTCTCGCGCCGCTTCTTCTTCATCGTCAGCCTCTCGTGCAACACGCTGACCTACAAGGGCATGCTGACGGCGCGGCAACTCGAGCCGATGTTCCCCGACCTGTCCGATCCGGACGTGGCCACCGCGCTCGCGCTGGTGCACCAGCGGTTCAGCACCAATACGTTTCCGTCGTGGCCGCTGGCCCATCCGTACCGGTTCATCGCGCACAACGGGGAGATCAACACGCTGCGCGGAAACATCAACTGGATGCGCGCCCGCGAGGGCCTGCTCCAGAGCGATCTCTTCGGCGACGACCTGAAGAAGCTCCTGCCCGTCATCCGCGAAGGCGGCAGCGACACCGCCACGTTCGACAACGTGCTGGAGTTCCTCGTCCGCGGCGGCCGATCGCTCCCGCACGCGATCCTGATGATGATTCCGGAGCCGTGGAGCGGGAACGAGGAGATGGACCCGGACCGGAAGGCGTTCTACGAGTACCACGCCTCGCTGATGGAGCCGTGGGACGGCCCGGCGTCGATTGCCTTCACCGACGGCACGATGATCGGCGCCGTGCTCGATCGCAACGGGCTGCGGCCCTCACGCTATTACGTCACCAAGGACGACCTGGTGATCATGGCCTCGGAAGTCGGCGTGCTCGACGTGCCGCCCGAGAACATCCTGGTCAAGGAGCGCCTGCACCCGGGCCGCATCTTCCTCGTCGACACGTCCCAGGGCCGCATCGTCGCCGACGACGAGATCAAGAGGGAGCTGGCGGCGCAGCACCCGTACCGGGCGTGGCTCGACAAGCACCTGGTAGACATCGACGATCTGCCGCCGGCGCGCGCGGTCGAGCCCGATCACGAGACGGTGCTCAATCGCCAGCTCGCATTCGGCTACACGCAGGAGGATCTGCGGATCCTGATTGGCCCCATGGCGATGGCCGGCGAAGAGCCGCTGGGATCGATGGGCACCGACACGTCGCTCGCCGTCCTGTCGAACCGGCCGAGGGTGCTCTTCGACTACTTCAAGCAGCTGTTCGCGCAGGTCACCAACCCGCCGCTCGATGCGATCCGTGAGGAGCTCGTCACGTCGATGGGCTCGACGATCGGTCCCGAGCGGAACCTGCTGAAGCCCGAGCCGCAGTCGTGCGAGCAGATCACGATCGAGTACCCGATCATCCACAACGAGCACGTGGCGAAGCTGCGCCACCTGCCGCCCGACTCGCCGTTCCGATCGATCACGCTCTCGATGCTGTTCGATCCCGAGAAGGGGGGCGCGAGCCTCGAGCAGGCGATGGACGAGCTGTGCCGGCAGGCGAGCGAAGCGGTCGCCGGCGGCTACAACATCCTGATCCTCTCGGATCGGGGCCACGGCCCGCGACACGCCCCGATTCCGAGTCTGATGGCCACGGCGGGCGTGCATCACCACCTGGTCCGCGAGGGGACGCGCACGCGGTGCGCGCTCGTGGTCGAGTGCGGCGAGGCGCGCGAGGTCCATCACGTCTCGCTCCTCATGGGCTACGGGGCCGGCGTGGTGAACCCGTACCTCGCCTTCGAGACGATCGACGACATGATCCGGCACGGCCTCCTCACGGGCACGACCCACAAGGAGGCGGTCGCGCGCTACATCAAGGCGCTGAACAAGGGGATCCTCAAGGTGATGTCGAAGATGGGGATCTCGACGCTCGCCAGCTACTGCGGCGCGCAAATCTTCGAGGCCATCGGCCTCGACCAGGCGTTCATCGACAAGTACTTCACGCACACGACGTCGCGCGTCGGCGGCGTCGGCATCGACGTGATTGCCGAGGAAGTGCGCCTCCGGCACGAGCGCGCCTACGGGCGCCGGCCGGCAGGCGTGGCCGAGCTCGACGCCGGCGGCGAGTACCAGTGGCGCCGCGACGGGGAATTCCACCTGTTCAACCCCGACACGGTGTTCAAGCTTCAGCACGCCACGCGGAGCGGGCAGTACCGAATCTTCAAGGACTACACCAGGGCCGTGAACGATCAGCACGAGCGCCGCGCCACGCTCAGGGGGCTCTTCCGCCTGAAGCCGGCCGGGCCCGCCGTGCCGATCGAGGAGGTCGAGCCCGTCGAGTCGATCGTGCGGCGCTTTGCGACCGGCGCGATGTCGTACGGGTCGATCAGCCAGGAAGCGCACGAGACGCTGGCGATCGCCATGAACAGGCTGGGTGGCAAGTCGAACACCGGTGAAGGCGGGGAGTCGCCGGAACGGTACATCCCGCTGGCCAACGGCGACTCGAAGCGAAGCGCGATCAAGCAGGTCGCCTCCGCCAGGTTCGGCGTGACGAGCGAGTACCTGGTGAACGCCGACGAGCTGCAGATCAAGATGGCGCAGGGCGCCAAGCCGGGAGAGGGCGGCCAGCTTCCCGGGCACAAGGTCTATCCCTGGATCGCGAAGGTGCGGCACTCCACGCCGGGCGTCGGCCTGATCTCGCCGCCGCCGCACCACGACATCTACTCGATCGAGGATCTGGCACAGCTGATCTTCGACCTGAAGAACTCCAATCCGCGCGCGCGGATCTCGGTGAAGCTCGTCGCGGAAGGCGGGGTCGGGACCGTCGCGGCGGGCGTGGCCAAGGCGCACTCCGACGTCGTCCTCATCTCGGGTCACGACGGTGGCACGGGCGCGTCGCCGCTGACGAGCCTCAAGCACGCGGGGCTGCCGTGGGAGCTCGGGCTCGCCGAGACGCAGCAGGTGCTCGTCCTCAACAAGCTGCGGGACCGGATCGTCGTGCAGGTGGACGGTCAGATGAAGACGGGGCGCGACGTCGTGATCGGCGCGCTGCTCGGGGCCGAGGAGTACGGCTTCGCAACGGCGCCGCTCGTCGTCATGGGCTGCATCATGATGCGCGTGTGTCACCTGAACACGTGCCCGGTCGGCATCGCCACGCAGGATCCGGAGCTGCGCAAGAAATTCACCGGCACGCCGGAGATGGTGCAGAACTTCTTCCGGTTCATCGCCGAGGAAGTGCGCGAGCTGATGGCCGAGCTCGGCTTCCGGAAGATGGACGAGATGATCGGGCGGGCCGATTGCCTCGACGCCGAACGCGCCGTCCATCACTGGAAGGCGAAGGGGCTCGAGCTGGCGCCGCTGCTGCACCAGCCCGATCTGCCTGCGTCGGTGGCGAGGCGCCGCGTCCGCGCGCAGGATCACGGGCTCGAGGCCACGCTCGACAACGACCTGATCAGGGCCGCGATGCCGGCGATCGAGCACAAGACTCCCGTGGAGCTGACGGCCTACATCCGCAACGCCGATCGCACCGTCGGCACGATGCTCGGCTCGGAGATCACCAGGCGGCACGGCGGCCGCGGCCTGCCCGACGACACGCTGCGGATCACCTTCACGGGCTCCGCGGGCCAGAGCTTCGGCGCGTTCGTGCCCGCGGGGATGACGCTGCGGCTCGTCGGCGACGCCAACGACGGGTTCGGCAAGGGCCTGTCCGGCGGCCGGCTGATCGTGCATCCGCCGACGCTCGCCGCCTTCACGTCGCAGGACAACATCATCATCGGCAACGTCGGCTTCTACGGCGCGACGAGCGGCGAAGGCTACGTGCGCGGCCTGGCCGGCGAGCGTTTCTGCGTCCGCAACAGCGGCGCGATGGTCGTCGTCGAAGGCGTCGGCGACCACGGCTGCGAGTACATGACCGGCGGCCGCGTCGTCGTCCTGGGCCGCACGGGGCGGAACTTCGCGGCGGGCATGAGCGGCGGCGTCGCGTACGTCGTGGACCTCGACAGCCGGTTCGAGCGGCGCTGCAACCGCGAGATGGTCGATCTCGAACCGCTCGTCGACGCCGACGACGTGGACTTCATCCGGGCGGCCATCGTCAAGCACGTCACCTACACCGGCAGCCGGTACGCGGAAGGGCTGCTGAGGGATTTCGAGACCGTGCGCCGGCGCATCGTCAAGGTGATGCCGCGCGAGTACCGGCGCGCCCTGGCGGAGCAGGCCGCGCGCGAAGAAGCCGAGCGCAAGTCCCTCATCGAGCAGCTCGTGGTGACGGGCGTGGTGGCGGCGTCCGCCTCCGGGGCGGAGACGACCGTCCATGGGTAAGCCGACCGGGTTCATCGAAATCCACCGCAAGAAGCATCCGACGCGTCCGGTCGCGGAGCGCATCCAGGACTGGCGCGAGGTCTATCTGCCGTATCCGGATGGAGAGCTCGCAAAGCAGGGCGCGCGGTGCATGGACTGCGGCATCCCCTTCTGCCACCAGGGGTGCCCGCTCGGCAACCTGATTCCGGACTGGAACGATCTCGTCTATCGTGACCGCTGGCACTCGGCGATCGACCGGCTGCACGCGACGAACAACTTCCCGGAGTTCACCGGCAAGCTCTGTCCCGCGCCGTGCGAGGGGTCGTGCGTGCTCGGCATCAACGAAGACCCCGTCACGATCAAGTCGATCGAGGCAGCGATCATCGATCGCGCGTGGGACGAGGGATGGGTGACGCCGCGAACGCCCGCGCAGGCGACCTTCAAGAAGGTGGCGATCGTCGGCTCCGGTCCCGCGGGGTTGGCGGCGGCCGACCAGCTCGCGTCCGCCGGCCATTCGGTCACCGTGTTCGAGAAGGCCGACCGCATCGGCGGGCTGCTGCGGTACGGAATCCCCGAGTTCAAGATGGAGAAACGCTTCCTCGACCGCCGCCTGGCGGTGATGGAGGAGGAGGGCGTCGTGTTCCGCACCGGCGTCCACGTGGGCGTGGACGTACCGGCCAGCCGGCTGGTGTCCGACTACGACGCGGTGCTGCTGGCGGGAGGCGCCGAGAAGCCGCGCGATCTCCAGGTTCCGGGGCGCGACCTCGCCGGGATCCACTTCGCGATGGAGTACCTCACGCTGCAGAACCGCCGCTGCGAGGGCGACGACATCCCGGACGACGAGTTCATCACGGCGAAAGACAAGCACGTCGTCATCATCGGTGGCGGCGACACGGGCGCGGACTGCCTGGGCACGGTGCACCGTCAGGGCGCGCGGGCGGTGTATCAGCTCGAGCTGCTGGACAGGCCGCCCGACGCGCGGGCGGAGGACAACCCGTGGCCGCTCTGGCCTCAGATCTTCCGCGTGTCGTCGGCGCACGAAGAAGGGGGCGACCGGCTCTACGCCGTCTCGACGCAGCGGTTCTCGGGCGACGCCGCCGGAGGCGTGCGAGCGCTGCACGCGGTGAAAGTCGAGGTCGTGAAGAACGCAGGCCCCCGCTTGCAGCTGGTCCCGGTTCCGGGCAGCGAGTTCCAGATCCCGACCGAGCTGGTCCTGCTGGCGATGGGGTTCGTCGGGCCGGAGCGTGGCGGGTTGCTCGACGGTCTCGGCGTAACGCTCACCGACCGGGGCAACGTGGCGCGCGATTCGCGGTGGATGACGAACGTCCCAGGCGTGTTCACCGCCGGCGACATGCAGCGCGGCCAGTCACTCATCGTGTGGGCAATCGCGGAGGGGCGCAGCGCCGCGCGCGCCATCGATCAGTACCTGATGGGCGAGTCGCAGCTTCCTGCGCCTCTCGACTGAGCCCGGGCGATGCTTGTCGGGGATATGCTTTAAAGCATATGATTATGGTCGTATCATATGCGCACCACGCTGATTCTTCCGGAAGGGCTCGTCGACGCGGCGCGTGAGACCCTCGGTTTCACGTCGAAGACCGACACGGTGGTCTACGCCCTGCGTGAGGTCGTGAGGCGGGGACGTCGCGACGAGCTCACGAACCTGCTTGGTCGGGTGAGGTTCGAGTTCGACCCGGCGGGAATCCGCAAGCGAGATCGGCGGCGTGGTGATCGTCGTTGACTCGTCGATCTGGATCCAGGCGCATCGCCGGCCGAACGGAAAGACGGCGACCATCCTGACGAAACTGCTGGACGCCGACCAGGTCGCGCTGGCGCTGCCGGTTCGACTGGAACTCCTGGCGGGTGTCTCCAGCCGCGACCGGGCCGCGCTTGCACGCGGCCTCTCTGCTCTGCCGCTGCTGCGACCCTCCGCCGAAACCTGGGCACTCATCGAGCGGTGGGTGCCAGACGCGGCGGACAAAGGGTTTACCTTCGGGCTGGCAGACTGGCTTGTCACGGCGCTGGCGAACGAGATCGACGCACTGATCTGGTCGCTGGACGACGACTTCACCCATCTTGAAACGTTGAAGATGGCGCGGCTCTACTCAGCCTGACCATGAGACGGAGTGCGGGTCCGGATCCTGACATCGGGAGAAGATTCCAATGTACTCAACACGTGCTGTGATCGCGGCGTCCGTGCTCATGACCGCGGCGTGTGGATCCGCGTCGGCTCAGAACGATGCGACCACCGTCATCCCGGCCGCGCTCATGGCGAGCGCGGATGCGTGGAACAAGGCTGACCTGCCGGGCCACATCGGCCTCTACACCGACAACGCCACCTTCATGGGCGCCAACGGTCCGATTCAGGGCCGCGAGCGCGTGGGCGAGTCGCTGGCGCGATCCTTCTGGCGCGACGGCAAGCCGAAGCAGACGCTCTCGTTCGATCGCATCGACGTCCGGCCGCTCGGGGACCGGCATGCGTTGTCCACCGGGCACTTCGTGCTCTCGGGTGGCGGCGAAGCGGAGAGGAGCGGCTGGTTCAGCCTGACGTGGGAAAAGTCCGGCGGCGGCTGGCGGATCATCCACGATCATTCGAGCTAGGGAACTGCAGAGACGTGTCGTTTCTCGATCGGACGTTGGGCTGGATTTCTCCGCGATGGAGGGCAGCGTCTCCTTGCGAAGCGTGCGGGAACGACTTCACGTGCGGTGCATCGATCACCGGCTGCTGGTGCGTAGGTGTACGGCTGACGAACGAGAAGCGGGCACACCTGCGTGCGAGCTACAAGAACTGCATCTGCCGCGCATGCCTCGAGCGCAATGTATCAATCGCGTCTGACGAGGGTGCTCGGCGCCAATCCTGAACCACACTCAACTGGCCCGTAGTCGCCTGCCGGGTCTTCAGTCTCCACTCGTGTACGGCCGGCCCGGCAGCCAGCGATGGACGGCCCGCACGTAGCGCTCGTAGTCGTGCCCGAACCGGTGCCGCAGGTACGGTTCCTCGTATAGCAGGACGACGAAGTGGATGATGGCAAACCATCCCAGCGCGTAGAGCAGTCCGGACACCGACCGGAAGAAGACGGCTTCTCCCAATAGAACCAGCAGGGCGCCCACATACATCGGGTTCCTGACGTACCGGTAGAGGCCCGTCACGACCAGGCGTCTGGGGTGGTCGACGGGCGATGGAATGCCGCGGCCGCGCGCCGCGAAGTCCCAGAGACACCGGAGATACACCCCTGCGCCCATCGTCAGCGGTACGAGCGCGCCGATGTGCCAGGCGGTCCACGGCGGGGGAAAACCTCCGCTCCAGGTGCCCAGCGCGTGGCGAGGAATCCAGTACCAGATCGCGCCAGGGACGATCAGCGTGAAGAGGACCGCTTCGACAGCCAGCGCGATGTTTCGCATTGGACGTTGGGAATTCGGAGTTGGGATTCAACTACAGCCCGAGCAGCGCGCGCCCGCCTGCGCGGACGAACTCGTCGACGACCCGCTGGTGCATGGGCGTCAGGCGTTCCATCAACGATCGCCACGGTTCTGTTCCCCTGAGGGGCGCAAAGTAGATGTCGCGCTCGAATGCCGGGAGGCACAGGAAGCCGACGTCGACAGCACGCCTCAGCAGCGCATGAGCCCTGTCGAGGTGCCCGGCCTTCGCGTACGATCCAGCCACATAGAAGGACGCCTCACCGTCGGTGTGTCCGATCGTCTCGAACGGCTGCAACGCCGACAGGACGTCGTCATTCCGGCCCTCGATGGCCGCGCGGTGTCCCCTGGAGAACGCGAGCAGCATCGGCGAGGCCGCAAAGCGTGACTCCTCCCGGCGCGCCA
>DASTDQ010000215.1:0-11332 GCA_035710305.1 Vicinamibacterales bacterium
GACGGCGGCGACAATGGTCGCGAAGTTGTCGTCGAGCAGCGTCATCCCCGCCGCTTCCTTGCTTACGTCGGTCCCCGCGATGCCCATCGCGATGCCGACGTCCGCCTTTTTGAGGGCCGGCGCATCGTTGACGCCGTCTCCAGTCATTGCGACGACCTGCCCTCGGCGCTGCCAGGCGTTCACCACACGCAGCTTGTCGAGTGGCGAGACGCGCGCGTAGACGGCGATTTCGTCCACGCTGCGCTCGAGGTCCTCGTCGCGTATCGACTCGAGCTCGCGTCCGGCGATCACGCGCCGATCTCCGAGGATCCCGAGCTCGTTGGCAATGGTACGAGCCGTCAGCGGATGATCGCCGGTGATCATGACGGGGCGGATGCCGGCGGTCTCGCAGACCTGCACGGCGTGCCGCGCTTCGGGCCGCGGGGGATCCATCATCGCGACCAGGCCGAGCAGGGTCATCTCTCGCTCGGCATTCTCGATGGAGGCGCCCGACTTCCTCGCGACGGCGAGCACGCGCAGCCCCTCGCCCGCCATCCGCAGCTCGACGGAACGGATGCGCTCGCGGCCGGCGTCGGTCAGCTGGATCTCCTGCTGCGAGTGCGCCTGTCGCGTGCATGCCTGCAGCACATCTTCCGCGGCCCCCTTGAGATAGGCCACGACGCCCGCCGACGTCGTGTGGAGCGTGGTCATTCGACGCCGTTCCGAGGTGAAGGGGATTTCGCCAACCCGTGGTTCGCGCTCGTTGAGACCGGCCGGGCTCAACCCGACCTTCGTGGCGGCCACGACGAGCGCGCCTTCAGTCGGGTCGCCCTCGACCTGCCACCGGTGATCCCGCTCGACAAGCCGCGCATCCGACGCGAGCGCGCCGGCCTGCAGCAGCGCGGTCACCGAAGGCGGCGGATCCACGATTCGGCCGTTCTCGGAGAGCTGTCCCGCGGGGTCGTACCCGGCGCCCGACAGTTCGAAGAGGCGATCCTCGGTAAAAACCTGCCGGACGGTCATCTCGTTCTTGGTCAGCGTGCCCGTCTTGTCGGAACAGATGACCGACGTGCCGCCCAGCGTCTCGACGATCGGCAGGCGGCGGACGAGCGCATTGCGCCTGACCATCCTCCGCACGCCGATCGCCAGGGAGATCGTAACGACGGCGGGAAGCGCCTCGGGTACCACGGCGACCGCCAGGGCGATGCCGAACATGAACATCTGGATGACCGGCAATCCGCGACTGAGGCCGATCACGACGACGAGCGCGACGACGGCCAGCGCGGCTTTGCCGAGCGTGGCGCCGAGCCGATCGAGGTTGGCCTGCAGGGGAGTGCGGCCGGCTTCGACCGTCTCCACCATGCGAGCGATGCGGCCGAACTCGGTGGACATGCCGGTCGTGACGACCATCGCCTGGCCGCGGCCGCGGGTCACCAGCGTGCCGGCGTAGGTCATGTTGGTCCGGTCGCCGATCGACAGCGCCGCATCGGCGAGAGGGTCGATCGTCTTCTCGACCGGCGCCGATTCCCCTGTCAGGGCGGCCTCGTCGATCGCCAGATTGACCGCCTGAACGACACGCGCATCCGCCGGGATGCGATCGCCCGCGCGCAGCTGCACGAGATCGCCCGGTACGAGGTCCCGGGCCGGGACGACGCTTTCGAGTCCCTCGCGAATCACGTGGGCCGTCGGCGCCGCCATCCTCCTCAGCGCCTCGAGTGCGCGTCCGGCACGATGCTCCTGGATGAAGCCAAGCAGCACCGCGAACAGGACGATCACGGTGATGACGATCGCCTCGAGCGTGTGCCCGAGCAGCCCCGAGATGACGGTCGCGCTCAGCAGGATCAGGATCAGGACGTTCTGGAACTGGGCGGCGAGGGTGCGCCAGGCGGACTCACGGGTCGTGGCCTGCAGCTCGTTCGGGCCGTAGATCTGAAATCGATGGGCCGCCTCAGCCTGCGCGAGGCCGGTCAGCCCGCTCCCCGCGCGCGCGAGCGCCTCGTCCACCGACAGCGTGTGTGGATTCTGAATCTGTTCGCCGCTCATCACCTGCGAACTCGACGATAGGCGATGGCCACCCGCATACGCAAATAGAAAGTTATGAGCGAATCGTGAGGTTTTTGCTATGTTGAGCGAGAGGACGATGCCGTCATGAACGGGCTCAACTACCACCACCTGCTGTACTTCTGGACCGTGGCGCGCGAAGGCGGCGTCTCGAGGGCCGCCGAGAAGCTGCGGCTGTCGCAGCCGACGGTCAGCGCGCAGATCAAGCTCCTGGAGACCGCGTTCGGGGAGCGGCTGTTTCAACGTCAGGGGCGCACCCTCGTGCTGACCGACGTCGGCCGCGTCGTCGACCGGTACGCGTCGGAGATCTTCAACGTGGGCAGCGAGCTCCTCGAGACGCTCAAGGGGCGGCCGTCGGGACGCGCACCGCGCTTGACGGTCGGCGTGGCGAATGCCGTCGCCAAGCTCGTCGTGTACCGCCTGCTGCGGCCGGCGACCGAGGGCGACGAGGCCGTGCAGATCACGTGCAGCGAAGGCGACCCCGACCAGCTCGTCGCCCAGCTCGCGACGCACGCCATCGACGTCGTGATCAGCGACACGCCCGCGCCCCCTCACATCCGGGTCAAGGTGTTCAACCACCTGCTCGGCGAATCGGGCACCACGTTCTTCGCGGGCAAGACGCTGGCCCGGCGGCTGCGGCGCCAGTTTCCCCGCTCACTCGACGGCGCGCCCATGCTCCTGCCGACGATCAACACGTCGCTGCGGCGGACGCTCGAGCAGTGGTTCGAGACCGAGGGCCTTCATCCCGTGCTCGCCGGGGAGTTCGAGGACCCCGCGCTGCTCACGACGTTC
The DNA here is from genome assembly GCA_035710305.1 of Vicinamibacterales bacterium. GTDB lineage: Bacteria > Acidobacteriota > Vicinamibacteria > Vicinamibacterales > UBA2999 > Gp6-AA40. Next base: position 2,833 of record DASTDQ010000215.1, read on the forward strand.
GGCCAGTCTGGCCGGGCGGTGTTCCCGGCGCCCACCGCGATCGAGGTCGAAGTACAGAAGAGCCACGGCGTGGCGGTCGTCGGGAGGACCGCGGCGGTTCGGGAGCGGTATTACGCGATCTCCGTCGAGCGCCGCCTCACGCACGCCTCGGTCGCGGCGATTACCAACGCGGCGCGCACTGAAGTGTTCAGCGACCGGCGCTCGTCGCGCGCCGCCAGGAGCGCGCGGTAGAATCGTGCACCAGTTCAAAACTGGAGCGTGAAGCGTTTCCTCTGACAGGGCCCGCTCGGCCGGAGGGTACCGTCACCGATGGATGTGCGTCCCAGCGCCGTACCGGCGGAGTTCGGCGACCTCATGCCGAGCATCTGCGCCGGCAATTGCGTGCTCGTGCTCGGACCGAGAATCGCCGTGCCGGCGGCTATCGGCGAAGGCGGCGACACGCCGATCGCGGAGTACCTGGGACGCGCCCTTCTCAAGGATCTGGGAGAGGAGAAGACAGAGGGAACGACGCTTCGCGACGTGCTGATGCGATACGACCAGTCGGAAAAATCGCCGTTTCTCCGCGGGCGGTATCGGCAACTCGTGAGCGTGCTGGATCGGCACACCACGGACCTTCATCAGGATCTGGCGTCGCTCCCGTTCAGGCTGGTCATCCTGGCGACGCCGGACAGGATGATGGCCACTGCGTTTCGCGCGGTCGGCAAGGCCGGCGTGCAGGAGGCCGACTACAACTACCGGCAACGGCTGGCGTCCGACGTCGCGCTGTCTCTTCCCACCGCTACGAACCCCATCGTCTACAGCCTGTTCGGGCGCCACGATCACCCCGAGTCGATGGTGCTCAATGACAAGAATCTGATCGACTATCTGGTCACGATCACCAAAGGGAGCCCGGCGCTTCCTGACGCGGTGCGCTTCATGCTGGGTGCGCCCTCGACCTTGTTTCTGTTCGTCGGATTCGGGTTCACGAGCTGGTGGCTCCGCCTGCTGTTGCGGGTGCTCGACATCACGGGTGTCGATCGCCAGCCGTCGCTCGCCATCGAAGACAGCAGTACCTTCGGCGCGAGCGACACGAAAGAGCACCAGGCCTTCTTCAAGTCGGCCGGCATTTACATTCAGGCGGGCGACTGGAGCGCGCTCGCACGAGAGCTCGCCACTCGCTATCGTGAGGACTTCGCTCCTGCATCGGCGCCGGCGCAGCCTTTACCTCCGATCGTCAACACCGGCCTGCCTCGGCCGCTCGTGTTCCTGAGCTACGCGTCAGAGGACGCGGACACGGTCAACCGTTTGAGGCGAGGGCTCGAGGAGCGGGGCGTTGCGGTGTGGCAGGACGCGACGAACCTCAGGGCCGGGCAGGACTGGAAGGCCAAGATCGAAGAGTACATCCAGCGCGTGGACTACTTCGTGTTCGTCCAGACGGAGAACATGGATCGACGCGACGCGGGCCGCGACGACGGCGTCTACAACCGCGAGCTCAAGGCGGCGATCGAGCGCGCGAAGGACAAGCGGGACGATGTGGTCTTCCTCATACCGGTCACGGTCGGCAACTGCAGGCCTCGCCCGGATCTGAACAGGCTGCACCGGATCGCCATCGATACTGATCAGGGAGTCGTGACCCTGGCCTCGCACATCCTCGAGTCGTTCCAGGCGGCAGGACCGGCTGCCGCACACATCGCGCGGGCCACATGACGATCGTCGAGGAGCGTCCATCGACCCCTGTCACCGTCGTCGATCGGCGGCGTTACCCGGGAGTGCGCTCCTTCCTGGAGCCGGACCAGCGACGCTTCTTTGGCCGCAGGCGGGCGGCCGAAGAGCTGCTGTTGCGCGTTCTGAGCGTGCGGCTGCTGCTGCAGTTCGCTCCCTCCGGTGCAGGCAAGACCTCGCTCCTCAACGCCGGACTCTTCCCCCTGCTGCGGCCATACGGCTACTTTCCGTTCACGATTCGGCTGAATCACGCGAGCGAGAGCCTCGTGCAGGCGGTGACGCGGTCTCTTCGGGACGCGGTGCGGGACGCAGGGCTGCGGGCACCCGTCATCCCCGCGGACGCCGGGAGCGTCGGGGTGCTCCTCTCGCGGACGCAGCTGTGGAGCCAGGAACTCCGGTTGTTGATACCGGTGCTGGTGTTCGACCAGTTCGAGGAGGTCTTTACGCTGCGCGACGAAGCGTTCCGCAGGGGCTTCGCCCGGGAAATCGGCGAGTTGTCCCGGGGCCGCCACGCTCAGGCCGTGGTGGACGGGGCCAGCGATGGCGCTCCGGACGCGAAGGTCATCATCAGTCTCCGCGAGGAGTACCTCGGCGCGCTCGAAGAAATGAGCACCGCCATCCCCGATCTCTTTCGCGAGCGGCTGCGGCTCTCGCCGCTGACGCCGCAGGAAGCCAGGGAGGCGATCGTCGAGCCCGCGAAGCTCGAGGGCGACTGGCTGTCGCCGCGCTTTGCCTTCGAGGAGAAGGAGTGCCTGCCCGGCCTCATCGATTTCATCGACGGCGCGTCCGAGCGCGTACGCGTCATCGAGCTGTTGACGCTCCAGCTCGTGTGTCAGCAGGCCGAAGCCGTCGTCATGGCCCGGACCTCTTCCGAGACGCCGCACCCGACGCTGACCCTCGCGGACTTCGGCGGTCAGGCCGGGCTCGAACGCCTCGTTCACGGGTACTACACTGGCGAAATCGCGAAGGTTGGCGATCCGGCGACGCGGAAGAAGGTCGTCAGGCTGTTCGAGGTGGGTCTGCTCGACCCGTCGGGCACCAAACGGTTGATGCTCGAACAGGGAGAGATACGACGGGAGTACGGCGTGGACGAGACCGTGCTCTCCACGCTGGTCGCGAGCCGGCTGCTTCGCAGGGAGCCGCGCAGCGAGAGCGTCTTCTACGAGATCTCGCACGACCGCCTCACGGAAGCCATTGGCAGGAATCGATCCGTCCGGCTGCCTCGCTGGGTGTTTCACTCGCTCCTGGGCGCGGCAGCGGTGATCGTGTTGCTGCTCGCATCCGTCGCCTACGTCAACTCGCTGCGGAGCGAAGCCGAGGACGCGCGGGCGAAGGCGGCCGAGGCCCTCCGCGTGCTCTTCGGCGACACGCTCGTTCAGCGCCTCCGCGAGGGCGGCTTGTCGGACACGCTGCAGCAGGCACTCAGCGCGGGCGCCGTCGACGGCACGTCGGATCCACTGGCTCGGGCCCTTCAATTCAGGAGGCTTGGTGAGCTGGCCTACGAAAGGGACACGCTCGATGCGGCGCAGGGCCATTTCACAGCCGCGATCGCGGCGCTCGACGGTGCGAGGACGGACGGACGCGCCGCGCAGATTGATGCCGAACGGGCGCAGACGCTGAAAGCCCTGGGTGACATACACAAAGACCGAGGCGAGGTGTCGCTTGCCGAGCCGCGCTACGCAGAGGCCGTGAGGCTCTGGGGGGCCGTACTGAAAGGTGGCGACGGTGCGTCCCGGATGAACCAGCTCAACGCGGTTGACGCGCAGATGGCGCTCGCGGCGCTGGAGGATCGGATGGGGAACTCGACCCGCGCCGAAGCCACCTATATCGAGGCCGGCTCCCGGGCCCTGGAGGTGCTGAAGAGCGTGTATCACCTCATGCCCGATCCCGAGTCCGACTCGTTCGTGCTCGGTCGCGCGATGCAGGTCTTTGCGGACGCGGGCCTCGGGCTCGGGCAATTGTGGCGCTTTCCCCAGGATCTCAAGGGCGCCCGGGCGCTCGCCGTCGAGTTGCGCAGGATGCGTCCTCTCTCGGCGCAGGCACGCCTCCAGCTCGGCACCGCCAGCGCCGTCTACGGGGGCGAGATCGTGTCCGACCCGGCGGAGACGCCACGCGCGCGCCAGCTGTTCGACGAGGCCGCCGCCCAGTTCCGGGAGCTGACACGGTTCGACCCGCGCAACCTCCGGATGTCGCGGGACCTCGCCGCCGTGGAGATGCTGACCGCCCAAGGGATCGCGACGTGTGCCGTGCTGCCGGACTGCAGGAAGGTGCTGCGCGCGGGGGAGATCGAGTCGGCGGAGATCCGGGCGCTCGACGCGCTCGGCCGGTTCCAGAATCTGGCGACGCGGGATCCGGGGAATCGGTCCCGGCTGGACGATCTGTCCTGGGGCAAGGAGACGCAGTCGCTGTTGCGTTGGGCGCGCTCCGCACACGACGAGGCGCTGCGGCTCATCGACGAGGCGCTGACGACACGACGAGCGTCCATCGTTGACGACAAGGACGTCATGCAGCGATCGAGTGTGGTCTCTCTGCTCACCTCGAAGGCGCGGGTGCTTGCCGCCAGCGGCAAGCGCGCCGAGGCCCTGGCCGTCCTCGACGAGTCGCAGGCCGGCGCCGACCAGTTGCCCGAGAGTGTCTGGCGCACATACCGCCGCGCGGACGCCGCGACCGTCAGGTCGGAGGTCCTGAAGGCGGCGGGACGCACCAGGGAAGCAGAGGCCTTCCAGAAGCAGGGCAACGATCTCTACATCGAGGCCGAGGCGATCAGGCGGGCGAGCAAAGACAGATCGATTGCGGCGAACCGCGATGGCAACAGCCACTACAGCAAGGCCACGGGAATGTCGGGGGGCGATCGCGGTGCCGTGTTCGAGCGGGCGATGGAGAAGTATCGTGAATCGGTCCGCGACGATCTGCTCGATCCTGTCGTCTGGGGCAACCTTCGTGGCGCCTGCTCCGGGCTGGCGGCAGAAGAGGCCAAGGCCATCGAGGCCGCACGGCCCGCTGAAAACTCGGCGTCCGCACCTGCATCCCGCGAGCAGAAACACGAGGCTGCCCTGCGCTGTGCGGTCGAAAGCGCGTGGATGTCATGGGTGCTGAGTGACGACGTGAACGACCCGAAAGCCGGTGCCGCGCGTCTCAAGACCCTCTACGAGGATCGCCGCTCGCTGGCGCTGTTCGTGCGAAACGATTCGGGACGCCTGCGCGAGGCGCTCCGGCTTGCGGAACAAGGGGTACGGGAGGCGGAGGCGCTCGTCGAGCAGAACCTGTCGGCCGATTCGCTCTTCCTGCTGGCCGACTCGTACTACGGCCTCGGCCTCATGCGCGAGGAATCGAACGGCGAGGGCTGGGAAGAGGCGATCCGCGCGGCCATCGGCCATGGGGAGAGGCTTCGCGATCAGGAACCGCGACACGCCGGTCACTGGTTGTGGATCGGGCAAGTGCACAGCGAGCTCGCCAACCGTCTCGAGAGCAAGAAACGTCCTGGCGCCGCGCAGGCACGAGCGCTCGCACAATCGACGTGCCAGACCGCGCTTCGCATGGCGACGACAGCCGGCGATCGAACGGCGGCTCAGACCTGCCTCGACGGCGCCCGACCGTAACCGGCATCTCCACTCGCTGGTATGATTCGGCCACCCCATGTGCGGCATCTTCTGCCTTTTCGACCTTGACGGGAACGCGGCCCCGCCCGCGCGAGAGCTCGCATTGAAGCAGGCGCGGCTCCTCCGGCATCGAGGGCCGGACTGGAGCGGAATGTGGGCCGGCGACCAGGCGGTGATGGCACACGAGCGGCTCGCCATCGTGGACGTGCTCCACGGCGCCCAGCCGCTCCGGTCGATGGACGGCAGCCTCGTGCTGGCTGTGAACGGCGAGATCTACAACCATCAGGAGATCCGCGCCGAGATCGGCGACGCCTCCGCGTTCCGCACCGATTCCGACTGCGAGGTCATCCTTCCGCTTTACGCGCGGCAGGGGCCGGCACTGCTCGGCCGTCTCCGCGGGATGTTCGCGTTCGCCCTGTACGACTCCGTGAAGAACGACTGGCTGATCGCGCGCGACCCGATCGGCATCATCCCGCTCTACTTCGGACGGCGCAGGGACGGATCGCTCGCGGTGGCGTCCGAGCTCAAGGCGATCGCGACGATCTGCGAGACGTTCGAGGAGTTTCCCCCCGGCCACTTCCTGACGCGCCGTGACGCGAAGCCCGTCCGTTACTACACGCGCGACTGGTTCGACGTGGACGGCGTGCCCGATCGCACGGTCGAGCCGTCCGAGCTCAAGGCGGCGCTCTCGGACGCGGTGCACGCGCACCTGATGACCGACGTTCCGTACGGCGTGCTGCTCTCGGGCGGACTGGATTCCTCGGTGATTGGCGCGGTGGCCGCCGGCTACGCGTCGAAGCGGGTCGAATCCGGCGATCACGACGCGGCGTGGTGGCCCCGGCTTCATTCCTTCGCGATCGGACTGTCCGGCTCGCCGGACGTGGCGGCGGCCAGGCGCGCGGCCGACGGGATCGGCACGGTCCATCACTCGTTCGAGTTCACGATCCAGGAAGGGCTCGACGCGCTCCGCGACGTGATCTGGCACATCGAGTCGTTCGACACGACCACCGTGCGCGCGTCAACGCCGATGTATCTGATGGCCCGCCGCATCCGTGCCACCGGCGTGAAGATGGTGCTCTCGGGCGAGGGCTCCGACGAGATCTTCGGAGGCTACCTGTACTTCCACAAGGCCCCCAATGCCCGAGCGTTCCACGAAGAGCTCGTGCGCAAGCTCCAGCTCCTGCACCTGTACGACTGCCTGCGCGCGAACAAGTCGATGGCGGCGTGGGGCATCGAGACGCGGGTTCCCTTCCTCGACACGCGCTTTCTCGACATCGCCATGCGCATCCCCGCGCGCCAGAAGATGGTGGCCCCCGGGAGCATCGAGAAGAAGATCCTGCGCGACGCGTTTGCCGGCGCGCTCCCCCACGAGATCCTCTGGCGCCAGAAAGAGCAGTTCTCGGACGGCGTCGGCTATTCGTGGATCGACTCGCTGAAGGCGGAGGCCGAAAGGCGGGTGTCCGATCGCCAGATGGCCGCCGCGCCGGAGCGCTTTCCGGTTGGGACGCCGCTGACCAAGGAGAGCTACGTCTACCGCGCGATCTTCGACGAGTTGTTCCCGCACCCCGCCGCCGCCGCGTGCGTGCCGTCCGGCCCGAGCGTGGCGTGCTCGTCGCCGGCCGCGCTCGAATGGGACCCGTCTTTCAAGGCGAACGCGGATCCAAGCGGTCGGGCTGTGAAGGGGGTGCACAAGGAGGCCTCGTGAGACATCAGATGCCAGCCGGCGACAAGCCGGGCAAGCCCCCTTCGAAACCGGCCCCGTCACCGGTACCGCCGCCGATGCCGGAGCGCGACCTGCCGGGAGGTGGCAAGAAGAAGGGCCGGTAGCCAGTGGCCCTCTACGCGTTCGACGGGACGTGGAACGTCCGCGACACCAAGGACTCGGTCCTGCGCGTGCAGGAATCGCAGTACGGCTCCGATACCGGGTTCCGGCGCGAGACGCTCGAGACCAACGTTCATCGCTTCAAGGAGTTCTACGGCCCGGAAAACGCCGAGTACCTCGAGGGCGTGGGCACGCGCTTCGCCGTGTTGGGGCGGATCGTCGGCGGTGGATTCGGCGTCGGCGGCAAGTTCCGCATCCGCCGCATGTACCGCCGCCTCTGCGAGCGCTACCAGGCGGGCGACACCAACATCGACATCATCGGCTTCAGCCGCGGCGCCGCCATGGCGCTCCACTTCGCGAACGTTGTCAGCACGCACGGCATCAGGAACCCGAAGGGCCCGCGGTCCTGGCTGCACTACGACACGATGTTCGGCTGGTCGATCGGGATGCCGAAGCCGAGCGCGTCCGACCCCAGGCCGCCAATCAGGTTCCTCGGGCTGTTCGATACCGTCGCCAGTTTCGGGCTGCCGATCGGCCGGCTGCGGAACCGCCGCACGGGGCGCTGGCAGGTGCAGAAGATCCCGGGCAACGTGGGCCGCAGCTTTCACGCGATGGCGTTGGACGAAGTGCGCGCGGTCTTCGAGCTCGTCAGGCCCGTCCGGGAGAGCGAGCCGGAACGGCACTACGAGCTCTGGTTCCGCGGCGTCCACTCGAACATCGGCGGCGGATACCCGGACCGCGGGCTCTCTGACATCGCGCTCGGCTGGATGATGGAGATGTACCTGTGGACGCTGGACAAGGAGCGGCCGGCGGCGGAGAGCGGGCCGGCTGCCATCCCGGTGCGCTTCGGTGAAGCGCTCCGCTTGACGCAGCCGGAGCGGCCGTCGGACCCGGATTGGAGCGGCACGGCGCTCGAGACGCTCGAGCCGGACGCCGACGGCGAGCTCGGCCGCCCCTCCAGCCTCAAGCGCCAGCGGTGGCGCTCCCTCGGAGCCAGGGCCGCAATCCATTACTCGGCGTTCCGGCGAACGAAAAACCTCCTGCACGATCATTACAGCCAGAATCGACAGCTGCTGCGGCGGATACCGGCCGACGCGACCCCCGTGTACGATCCGCCCTTCTTCTATGGAAGCACGCCGCGGCAGGAAGCGATGCTGGTCGCGGAGGAAGCCTTCTTTCACATCCCGGTCCGCGCGGCCGACTGGCTGAGCATGGACGGGCTCCCGGTGGTGCGCAGCGACGGATGGCTGGGCAGCGGCAGGACCCGCGAGGAGGTGGCCAACGCCCAGTCGCGATCGGCCTTCGTCCAGGTGACCGCCGCCTGGCTGCTCAGCGGCCGGCGGCCCGTCGCCGAGCTGGTCTTGCCGAAGGTCGTGAA
>DASTDQ010000216.1:0-11196 GCA_035710305.1 Vicinamibacterales bacterium
TTCACGCGAAAGCGGACGGGGCGGCGGCCGACACGGTCTATTTCGGCGGCGGAACGCCGTCTCTGCTCGAGCCGCGCGAAATCGGGCGTCTCGTCGAGGCGTGCCGGCAGTCGTTCGCGCTGTCTGACGATGCCGAGATCACGCTGGAGGCGAACCCGGAGACGGTTACGGCGGAGCGGCTGCAGGCGTTTCGAGACGCCGGCGTCAATCGGCTCAGTTTCGGTGTCCAATCTTTTCGAGACCAGGAGCTTCAGCGTTTGAGCCGCCTGCACTCGGCGGCGCGGGCGCGGGAGGCGTTCGGGATGGCGCGCGCGGCCGGATACCAGAACGTGTCATTGGATCTGATGATGTGGCTACCCCAGCAGGCGGTAGCGGACTGGCTGTTATCTGTCGACGCGTTGATCGATCTGGACCCGGAGCACGCGTCGCTGTATCTGCTGGAGATCTACCCGAACGCTCCCTTGCGCGACGAGATGGCGCGTTCCCGCTGGTCCGTGGCACCCGACGATGACGCGGCCGAGATGTATCTGCAGGCGATGGCGCGGCTCGATGCGGCCGGATACACGCAATACGAGATCTCGAATGTCTCGCGGCCAGGCCGGCAGTCGCGGCACAATCTGAAGTACTGGACCGACCAGGAGTGGCTCGGCTTCGGCTGCGGTGCGCACTCGACTCGAAAAGGCGCCCGGGAGAAGAACATTGCCTCCATCTCCGAGTACAACGCGGCCGTGAAGGCTGGCCGGTCCCTCGTGGCGGAACGGCGTACGTTGTGCAATCAGGATCGGTTCGAGGAGGCGGTGTTCACCGGCCTGCGGCTGACCCAGGGGATCAGGCTCGGGGAGGTGGAATCGCGGTACGGGATTGACGTCTGGGCGCGATACGGCGGGGAGCTGCAGCCGTTCGTGGACCAGCGACTGTTGATCTATGATGACGGCGCCCTGCGCCTGACCAGGGAAGGAATGCTGCTGGCGAACGAGGTCATGGCAGTGTTCATACGGCCATCGGTACGTTAGGATTGGCAGCCAATTCCAGGGAGGGTTGAAGATGCGACGACTGTCCAGAGTCCTGTTGGCTGGCGCGATTCTCGTCTTGCCGGCATTTTCGCATTCCGCGTCCGCACAGGCGGCGGCGCCGCAGAAGTTCACGATGGACGGTGAGTTGGCAATACTTACCGTCGCCGTCAACGCGGACAAGACGGCGGACTACGAAAAAATCCTTGGCCGCGTCAAGGACGTGCTCAGCAAATCGACGGCGGCCGACGACAAGCAGCAGATCGCGGGGTGGAAGGTTCTGAAGATGGCCAAGCCGCTGCCGGACGGCAAGATCGCCTACATGCACGTCATCACTCCCGTCCCGGGCGCTGACTACGCTATCCTCCAGATCCTTTACAGATCGATCACCGATCCGACGGAGCAGAAGGCGCTGTACGACACGTATCGAGCCGCTTTTGCCGGCAACCTCAGTCTAGCGAGCGGTCCCGTCGTCGTCGACATGTCGAAGTAGCCGTTGTCGCGGCGCGACTCAGACGCCCGCGCAGCCTACAATGAAGAGCCACGGACGGCCTCGAGCCGCTCGTGGCTTTTGTCTTTGTGGAGGCAACCCGATGCGTGTGGTTCCAGCCGTCATCCTGACAGCGCTGGCGACGGCGGCGGCCGGCGCAGCGCAGCAGGCACCCGCGCCTGCGCCCGCCCCGGCTAAACCCGACCCGACGACGCCTGTGTCCTCCGTGCGGACGTTCACCGCGCCCGTAGGTCTGCTCCTGAACGCCGTTCGCCCCGAGCGCGTGGCCGACTTCGAGAAGCTCATTGGCCATCTGCAGGCAGCGCTCGCCGCATCCAGCGACGCGACGATCCGGGAGCAGGCGAAAGGGTGGAAGGTGTACAAGGCGTCGGAAATGGGGCCGAACGGATCGGTGTTGTATGTATTCCTGCTCGATCCCACCGTAAAGGGAGCCGACTACGGGCTGGGCCGCATTCTCGCGGAGGCGTTTCCCGACACGGCGCGCCTGCAGGAGATCTGGAAGCTCTATAACGACTCGATTGCGAGCGGCGGCAGCCTTGTGAACCTGACGCCGGTGGATCCGGCAGCCGGCAGCCAGCAGCCGGGGGCCGGCGGGAAGAAGTAGGCAGCCGGCAGCGCGCTCAGAATCTCAGGTTCACGCCGACGTAGAAGCGGTGCACGGGATCGAGCGGCGAGTCTCGCAGCGAGAAGACGCGGTAGTCGATCCGCGCCCGCAGAGGGCCGGCGATTGAAATCTTGACGCCGCCTCCACTGTTCAAGCCGAAGTTGGTTTGCGACGCCGTTCCGAGGCTTTCGTGGTACACGCCGGCGCCCGTCGTGACGTACGGCTGCAGGCCGAAGATTGCGCCGGGCGTCTGCAGGTACACGTTTGCCATGCCCGTACGCAGAGACGGTGCACTGTCCGCCGGGTCTTCGACCGTGTCCCCGTACTCGAACTCGAAGCCGACAATGACGAGGCCGAAGCCGACGGCGAAGCCTCGGGTCAAGCGATTCGAGGGCGACGAGGCGGTGCCGAGAAACGCCGTGGCGTCTGCGAACGCGGGCGACGCGCCGGCGAGAAGCGCGATGCTCGCGAGAGCGACTCTGATGGTGCGCATTCTCGAATGATACGATCGGTTCCGATGAGAGATGTCAGCCGATGAACGTCTGTCTCACCGACGAGCAGGAACTGCTGCGTCGCAGTGTGCGGGAGTTCGCAGAGGCGGAGCTTCGCCCGCACGTCAGGGAGTGGGACGAGGCGCAGGAACTCCCGCGCGAGGTCCTCGGCAGGCTCGCCGGGCTCGGCCTCATGGGCATTCAGATTCCAGAGCAGTACGGCGGGGCGGCGATGTCGGCGGTGGACTACTGCATCTGCATCGAGGAACTGGCCCGCGTCGATCCGTCGGTGTGTCTGTCGGTGGCGGCTCACAACGGTCTGGGGGTGGCGCATCTCTTCATGTTCGGAACGGAGGAGCAGAAGCGCACCTACCTGGTCCCGCTCGCGGCGGGCAGGCAGCTGGCCGCGTGGGCGCTGACCGAGTCGGTGTCCGGGAGCGACGCTGCCGCCATGCGCACGACCGCCACGCGCGACGGCGACGACTGGGTGCTCAACGGATCGAAGCAGTTCATCACGCACGGTCGCGGCGGCGACGTCGTGGTCGTGCTCGCCGTCACGAGCCGCGGGAAGGGCAGCCGCGGCATCTCGGCCTTCATCGTCGAACGAGGCACGCCGGGGCTTCGCGCCGGCAGGAAGGAGGACAAGCTCGGGATGCGGGCGAGCGAGACGAGCGAAGTCATCCTGGAGCAATGCCGCGTCCCCGCCCGGCAGATGCTCGGGGCCGAGGGCCAGGGGTTCGTGCACGCCCTGCAAGTGCTCGATGCCGGCCGCATCGGGATCGCCGCGCTGGCGGTGGGCCTGGCACAAGGCGCCTACGAGGCTGCTCGTACTTACGCGTTCGAGAGGAAACAGTTTGGACAACCGATCGGCGCGTTCCAGAGCATCCGGTCGAAGCTCGTGGACGCGGCGTACCGGATTGAAGGGGCGCGGCTGCTGACGTATCGTGCCGCCGTCATGAAGGACGAGGGTCGCCGTACGACGCTCGAAGCGGCGATGGCGAAGCTGTACTCGAGCGAAATAGCCGTGCGGGTCAGCGAGGACGGCGTACAGATTCACGGCGGCTACGGCTTCGTGAAGGACTACCCGGCCGAGAAGTATTTCCGCGACGTCAAGCTCACGACCATCGGCGAAGGCACGAGCGAGATTCAGCGGCTCGTGATCGCGCGGCAACTGCTTGCAACTTTGTAATGGGGTCGGGAGTCATTTTATTGACGACGCTCGTTACACGTTGGTCGCGGAGCGTCCTCAATAAATGACTCCCGACCCCATTTACGCGCTCGCTGCGCGGGTGCTCGACGGCGATCCGCGCGCGATCGCTCGTGCGATTTCGCTCGTCGAGGAGGAGAGTGCCGCGGGCCAGGACCTCGTTCGCCGGATCTACGGACGGACCGGCCGTGCCTACCTGGTGGGCGTCACCGGGGCGCCCGGGACGGGGAAGAGCACGCTCGTCGATCGGCTCATTGCCCTGATTCGCCGCGCGGGGCTGAAAGTCGGCGTCATCGCGGTCGATCCCACCAGCCCTTTCACGGGCGGCGCCGTGCTCGGCGATCGCGTGCGCATGGGCGCTCATGCCGGCGACCGCGGCGTCTTCATCCGCAGCATGGCGACCCGGGGACACCTCGGCGGCCTGGCCCGTGCGACCGCCGACGCCGCGCTGGTGCTCGACGCCGCCGGCATGGACGTGGTGCTGATCGAGACGGTGGGCGTCGGCCAGGACGAGATCGAAATCGTCTCCACGGCTGACGTGTCGATTGTGCTCCTCGTGCCTGGTACGGGAGACGATCTCCAGGCGATCAAGGCGGGAGTCATGGAGATCGGCGACATCTTCGTGGTGAACAAGGCCGACCGAGAGGGCGCCGACCTCGTCGTGCAGGCGGTCTCGGCGAGCCTCGCGCTGCGTGTCCCGGCGCCCACGGACTGGACTCCGCCGATCGTGAAGACGCAGGCATTGTCGGGAGAAGGGCTGGACCTGTTGTGGAGCGAGGTCGGACGGTTCAGGACGTGGGCGGCCGAGCACCGGCCGGCGCAAAGGCGCCAACGGCACGAGTCGCGTCTCCGCGATCTGCTCGCACGTGCCTTTCTCCGTCAGGTGGACGCGACGATCCCGGCGGGGGAGTTCGATCGGTTCGTCGCCGCCGTCGATGCAAGAGAAAGTGATCCATACTCGGCCGCCGCCGAGATCATGAGGCGTGTGCAACAAGGAGCCCAGGGCTCAGGGCCCAGGGACCAGGGACCAAGGGAATGAGAGCCATCCTCGACCACGTCGGCATCGCCGTGCAGGATGTCCAGCAGGCGCTCGCCTTCTATCGCGATGCGCTCGGCCTCGACGTGCATGCGCCGGAGGAGGTGGCAACCGAGCGTGTGCGCGTACACGCCGTTCCCGTGGGAGGGCCCGAGATCGAGCTGCTCGAAGCGACCGCTGCCGATTCGACGATCGCCGCATTCCTGCGAAAGCGCGGCCCAGGGCTCCACCACGTCACGCTGCGTGTCGAAGATCTGCGCGCGGCGCTCGCTCAGCTCCGGGCCCGGGGCGTACGGCTGGTGGGCGAGGCACCACGGAAGGGTGCCGAGGGTTCGCTGGTGGCGTTCGTCCATCCCTCCGACGCGCACGGCGTGCTCGTCGAGCTGAAGCAGCGCGCATCGCCGCCGGTGCAGCTCGACGTCAGGAGCCTCGAGTTCGGCGATCTCCGGCTGACCCTGCTGCACGACGGCCCATTCAGGCTCGACGGAGGGGCGATGTTCGGCGTCGTGCCGCGCCCCTTGTGGGAGACGGTGTCGCCACCCGACGAACGCAACAGGATCCAGCTGGCCATGCGGCCCCTGCTCGTCGAGGCGTCGTGGGGGCGGATGATCGTCGACTGTGGCGCCGGCGACAAGATGAGCCCGAAACAGGTGGACATCTACGCCCTCGACCGGAGCCGCCACCTCGATCACGCGCTCGACACCGTCGGGCTGACATCGGACTCGATCGACTTCGCGCTCGCGACGCACCTGCACTTCGATCACTTCGGCGGCGCAACGACGCAGGCAGGCGGGAGTCTTCGTCCGCGGTTCGCCAACGCGCGATATCTCATCAGGGCGGCCGAGTGGGAGGACGCGACGCACCCGCACGAACGCAATCGTGCGAGCTACCTCCAGGAGAACTTCGTTCCGTTGGCGGGCGCGGGGGTCATCGACTTCTTTGCAGACGACGGGCCGATCAAGCCGGGCGTACGGGTGTTCCGCACGGGCGGCCACACTGGCCAGCACCAGATCGTGTACGTCGAGTCCCGCGGCCGGACGGCCGTGTTCGTCGCCGACATGATCCCCACGACCGCTCACCTGCAGGATCCGTGGATCATGGGATACGACCTGTTCCCGATGGACACGCTGGCGTTCAAGAAGCGGTTCATTCGTGAGGCCGTCGAGCGGGAGTACCTGATTCTGTTCGAACACGATCCGAGGGTCGCCGCGGGGTATGTCAGGGAGAAAGACGGGAAGCGGTTCGTCGAGCAGGTGCTCTAGCAGGGGACAGGGGGCAGGGGGCAGGGGGCAGGGGGCAGAGGGCAGGGGGCAGAGGGCAGCGGGCGAAGGCGAGGGGGCAGTAGCTTGGAAAAAGTGCAGATTGGCATCATCGGTGGCAGCGGCCTCTATGACATGGCCGAAGTCACCCACCGCAGCGAGGTCACGATCACCACGCCGTTCGGCGAGCCGTCTGGCCCGTATCTGCTCGGCACGCTTCGAGGCAAGCGAGTGGCTTTTCTGGCGCGGCACGGCGCGGGCCACAGGCTGCTGCCGTCGGAGTTGAACTTCCGCGCCAACATCTTCGGCATGAAGACGCTCGGCGTCGAATACATTCTCTCTGCGAGTGCGGTCGGCAGCCTGAAGCAGGAGTACAAGCCGCTCGACATCGTGATCCCCGACCAGTTCATCGATCGGACGAAAGGGCGCGTCAGCACGTTTTTCGGGCGCGGTCTGGCGGCGCACGTGGGGTTCGCGCACCCGTTCTGCCGGATTCTGAGCGGCCTCGTCGTCGCCAGCGGCCAGCACGCGGGCGCCACGGTCCACGCGGGCGGGACCTACGTGTGCATGGAAGGGCCGCAGTTCTCGACGCTGGCCGAATCGAACCTGTATCGATCCTGGGGAGCGGATATCATCGGGATGACGAACCTGCAGGAGGCCAAGCTCGCCCGCGAGGCCGAGATTTGCTACACCACCATCGCGCTGGTGACCGACTACGATTGCTGGCACCCGGACCACGACTCGGTCACCGTGGAGATGATCATCTCGAACCTGGTCCACAACGCCGCGACCGCGCAGCAGATCATCGCCCACGCAGTGGATCGTCTTCCGTTCGAGCGCTCGTGCGAGTGCGCGACCGCTCTCAAGTTCGCGCTCATCACCAGGCCGGACATGATTCCGGCCCAGCTCAGACAGGACCTGGCGCCGCTCGTCGGCAAGTATCTGCAGACGACTTAGTGGTATGTCTTTCGAGGAGTACTACCGGCCGCTCCGTTGTCGCGGCCGGATTCTCGCTGTCGGAGGCCGGTTGGGACTGGTACTCCTTCAGTGGATACACTCCACTAGAACGCCGCGCCCATAGAAAACCGCCCAGCCGGCCTACCAAGGAGAGACCTACTGTGAACAGCGCCACGTTCGATGTCACTGCGATCGGGAACGCCATCGTCGACGTCATCGCCCAGGCCGACGACGCCCTGCTTGCCGCACATAACCTGCCGAAGGGCGCGATGAACCTGATCGACGCCGCGATGGCCGAGAAGCTGTACAGCATCATGGGACCTGGCAAGGAGGCGTCCGGCGGATCGGCGGGGAACACGATTGCGGGCATCGCGATGCTCGGGGGGAAGACCGCCTACATCGGCAAGGTGGCTGATGATCAGCTCGGCTCGATTTTCACGCACGACATTCGCGCTGCCGGCGTCACCTACGACACGCGGCCGCTGGTCGGAGGGCTCCCGACCGCCCGCAGCCTGATCTTCGTGACGCCGGACGCGCAGCGGACGATGCAGACGTTCCTCGGCGCGTGCACGCAGCTCGGTCCGGAGGACGTCAACCTGAATCACGTCAGCGCGTCGAAAGTGGTCTACATGGAGGGCTACCTGTGGGACCTGCCGCGCGCGAAGGAAGCGATGCTCGGCGCCGCGATGAAGGCCAAGGAGCACGGAGTGAAAGTGTCGCTCACGCTCTCGGACGCGTTCTGCGTCGGGCGCTTCCGCGACGAGTTCCTCGAGCTCGCCGAGAAGTACGTTGACATCCTTTTCGCGAACGAAAGCGAGATCCTGTCGCTCTACCAGACCGACGACTTCGACGAGGCGTTGCAGCAGGTGCGCAAGCACTGCGATATCGCGGCGCTGACGCGCAGCGAGAAAGGCTCGATCGTGGTCAACGGAGACGAGGTCCACGTCATCGACGCGGTGAAGGGCGTCAAGGTCGTGGATACGACCGGCGCCGGCGACGCCTACGCTGCAGGGTTTCTCTACGCCTACACGCAGGGGGCGGACTTGAAGAAGGCGGGCAGGCTCGGCGGAGCGATGGCGGCGCAGGTGATCAGCCAGTACGGGCCGCGTTCCGAGAAGGCCGACGTCCTGAGGATTAAGGCGTCGGTCGTGTAGCCCGTTTCAGCGATCGAACGACTCGCGGCGCGCCGGGTCGGACAGGCGAATCGTATAGCGCCGGGGGTCCTGCCGGAACTTCTCCTGGAGCTCCGACAGGCTGCCGGCCCCGCCGTAGCTGATCGCCGAGCAGAGGTGCTTCACCATGTCGCGGACGATCGGCCTCACCGATCCTCGCGCCGGCACGCTGACCTCCATGCCCTCGGCCCCCAGCGCCTCGACGTCGGCCGTCTCGGCGTCCTCGACGTCGAGGCGGTCCACGATGGCCTGCAGCGACGCCATCCCGCGAAACACCTTGAAGGGCACCTTGACCGTCTTGTTCGACTCTGGGATCACGACCGGCTTTTGAACCGTGTCCCCCGGGGTCTCCAGCGTTCCCGCGAGCACGCTTCCGAGCATCACGGTGTCGCCGCCGAAAAGCAGCGCCTGCACGATCGAGCCGTCCCGCTTGATGCCGCCGTCGGCGATGAGCGGCACGCGTCCGCCCGCAGCGGCGCGGCCGGCGGCGAGCGCCTCCACCTGCGGCACGCCGAAGTTCGTGTTCAGCCGGGTCGTGCAGCCGCCGCCGGGGCCGATGCCGACCTTGACAGCATTGGCGCCGCGCTCGACGAGAAAGCGCACGCCGTCGGCGGTCGCGACGTTGCCGGCCACGAGCTCTGCATCGCCGAAGCGCGAGCGGAAGGCGTCGATCGCGCGCGCCATGATCGCGGAATGGCCGTGGGCGATATCGATGACGATCAGGTCCGCGCCGGCGCGAAGCAGCTCGGTGGCGCGCTCGAGGTAATCGCCCTTGGCGCCGATCGCGGCGCCCACCCGCAGCCGCCCATGGGCGTCACGCGTGGCAAAGGGAAGCTGCTCCTGCTTGACGAGGTCCTTGGCCGTGACCAGGCCAATCAGTCGAAGGTCGCCGTCGACGAGCGGCAGCTTCTTGACCTTGTGTTCGCGCATCACTGCCTCGGCGGCGGGAGCGTCGATGGCCCCCTGGCGCACGACGAGGCGATCGCGCGGCGTCATCCGGGCCGCCACGGACGCGGAAGGGTCGGCGAACCTCATGTCCCGCGTGGTCAGCAGGCCCAGCACGCGCCGAGCCTCGTCGACGACCACGAGAGTCCCGACGCCAGTCCGCTGCATCACGGCGGAGGCGTCGGTCAGCGGCGCCTCCGGGCCGATCGTGTACGGGTCGCCGATGATCCCGTGCTGACGCCGCTTCACGCGCTCCACCTCGCGCACCTGCGGCTCGATGTCGCCGGCCCGGAAGCCGCGGTCGATGATGCCGATGCCGCCTTCCTCGGCGATGGCGATGGCCATTTCGGCCCGGGTGATTGTGTCCATGTTGGCCGAGACGATCGGCCGTTTCAGGGTCAGGTGCTCGGACAGCCGGCACGAGAGATCGATGGTGGACGGGTCGCGCCGCTCGATGACGCCGTACTGCGGCGTGAAGAGAAAGTCGTCGAACGTGCAGCCGCGAACCAGGTCGAGCAAGTCGGACATTGGACCAATCCAAGGTTTCGGACGTTCAGCCACCGGCCACCAGCTACCATAGGCCCGTGTGGGTCCTGCTTCTGGGAGTGGCGGCCACGGCGTGGGTCGCGCTCCTCGTCGTTGCGCCGTACTTGCCAGCATATGCCGGCGCGGTGCTCTACGGCACCGGCTCGCTCGTCTGCCACCAAATCTCCGAGCGCTCTTTTCACGTGGCCGGCTCTCAGCTGCCGGTCTGCGCGAGATGTCTGGGCTTGTACGCCGGAGCATGGCTTGGAGTGATCGGCCGTCTCTGGTGGGGCCGCGTCCCGGCGTTGGACAGTTCGCGCACGGCTCGCGCCGCCGCCGTCCTGGCCGCAGTTCCCACCGCCGTGACGTGGACGTTCGAGGTGGTCGGCGTCTGGAACCCTTCCAACGCGACGCGTGCCATCGCGGGACTGCCTCTCGGCGCTGTCGTCGGTCTTGTAGTGGCGGGCGCGGTCGCTACGCTACACTACGATGAATGCGTGCCGCCGCGGCCGACCGCGCCCAGGCCGCCTCCACCGTCTATCTGATCTGCGCGGCTGCCTGGCTCCTGCCGGGCGCCGGGCATCTGTGGCTGGGGCGGCGTCAGAAGGGGCTGGTGTTCCTCGTCGCTCTGACGCTGATGTTCGGGTTCGGCCTGTGGCTGGAGGGCCGTCTCTTCCCCTTCGAGGTCACGCAGCCGCTGATCGTTCTCGCCGCCATCGCGGACCTGGGGATGGGCGCGCCGTATCTTGCCGCGAAAGCGTTCGGCGCGGGCGCCGGCCGCGTAGTCGCGATCACCTATGAGTACGGCAACACCTTCATCATCGTCGCGGGCCTGCTGAACATGCTCGTGGTGCTCGACGTATTCGACATCGCCAAGGGGCGCAAGTGACGAGTCACCTCGGCCTCATGGTGATCTTCGCCGCCTTCGTGTCGGTCGTCTTCGCGGTGCTGAGCCGCGACGAGCCCAGGGACCAGATGGTGCTTGGCGCGCGCATGTTCGGCGGCTTCGTCTTCGCCGGCGTGCTCATCGGCTGGTTGCTGTACCCGCTTCCGTTCTGAGGGCCGCTGCCACGACCAGCCTCGCGCGCCGCGTATCCCTCTGGGCGCCGGTCGTCGCGTACATGGCGCTCATCTTCTTCGTCTCGTCGCAGCCGAGCGCGCCGCTGCCGGAGTCGGTATCCGACAAGGGCGCTCACCTGCTCGCGTACTCGGTCCTCGGCGTGCTGTCGGTCCGCGCGGCCGGCGGCGGACTGCCGTGCCGGGTGACGGTGCCCATCGCGCTGACGGCGCTCGCCATCACGAGCGGGTATGGCGCGCTCGACGAATGGCGTCAGGGCGTCGTGCCCGGTCGAAGCCAGGACATCGCGGACTGGTACGCGGACACCGCGGGCGCCGTGATCGGCATCGGCGTGTGTTGGGCGTGGGGTATGATGCGGGCGCTGGGCCGAAGATCGCCGTGAAGGAGTTGCAGGGCTCGAA
>DASTDQ010000217.1:0-2519 GCA_035710305.1 Vicinamibacterales bacterium
TGAATCAGCGCGAGCTCCATCTCTCCCCTGGCTGTCGGCGTCGGAGTGCGCGAGATCATCGCCTCGCTGCTGTGCCTTTGTGAACATCCGCCCCCGCGCCGCCAGCGTAAGGTACCCCCAGGAGCAACACGGCATGAACACAGACATGGACACTCGCCCGCATCGTGACTACGGCTTCGTGATCGGACTGGTGGCCGGCACGTGTGTCGGCGCCGCCCTGGCGATGTGGCTCGCCCCACGGGCAGCTTCAGAGCTTCGTGAGCGCATGACCGATTCGGCGAGAAGCCTCGGCCAGCGGGCATCCGAGGGATTTCAAGAGGCCAACACTCTCGTCGCCGAAGCGGTTGGCGAGCTGGGCCGCAGAGGTCGGGGCGTCCGGGACGAGGTGGCCGGGGCAGTGGCACGCGGCGCACGCGAGGTCGAGCGCCGTGCCACAGCCTCTCTGGCGTAGTCGCGCCAGGCCCGCTCGTCGCCACTGGGAGATCGTGACCGGGTCCACCAAGGGGTGGTGACGGCCGCGTTCCCGAACATGCTAGGGCTGTACTCGTCGCGCACAGCCACGGAACAACGTCGATCCAAAGGAGGCAGTCATGAGGAACGTGTATGCACTCGCGGTGCTCGGCCTGACGGTCGCACTCGCACCGGCCTGCGCGACGAAGAAGCACGTGCGCACCGAGGTTGGCAGCGTCAATGCGAAGGTGGACACCCTCGCGGGCTCGCTCGAACAGACGCAGGAGCGGACGCGCCAGAATGAGAGTCGGATAGCCGCGGTGGACGTCAAGGCCGAAGCGGCCGGGCGCTCGGCTGCGGAAGCTGGAACGGCGGCGACCGCCGCGGCCACGAACGCGGCCAGCGCGACCCGGGAAGTCGATGGCCGCCTGACCGGTCGGATCAACCAGGCGGAGGCCAGCGCCCGTCGACTCATCTACGAGGTGGCTCTCACTGAAGACGAGGGCAACTTCACGTTCGGCGACGCCGCGCTGCCGGACGAAGCCAAAGCCCGCCTCGACGAGATGGTCGCGCAGCTGAAGGCGGACCCGAAGGGCGTGTTCATCGAAGTCGAAGGTCACACCGACAACGTCGGAAAGTCTGAGTACAACGAGCAGTTGGGCCTCGAGCGTGCAGAGACGGTCAAACGGTATCTCTACATGCAGCACCAGGTGCCGCTGCACAAGATCAACGTCGTGAGCTACGGCGAGGAGAAGCCGGTCGCGCCGAACAACACGCGGACGGGTCGCGCGCAGAACCGCCGCGTCGTCGTCCGAGTCCTGTCGTAGGCCTTCACACCGGCACGGTTGCGATGTCGCGCGCCGGTGGACACACGGCCCCGTCCACAATCCTCGGATTCGCAGAGACGGCGGCTCCGCCCGAATCAGGCGCGCCGTCAGCAACACTGGAGGCGAGTATGTCTGGCAAGAACACAGCAGTATTCGGAATCTACCCGACCCACGAGAGCGCAGACGCGGCCGTCGATGCTCTGAGAGCCAAGGGGTTTCGGAACACGGACGTGTCCGTGCTGTTTCCGCAGAACTCCGGTTCGAAGGAATTCGGCCACCAGAAGGGCACGAAATCCGCCGAGGGCGCCGTGGCCGGCGGCGGAACCGGCGCGGTCATCGGCGGCGCGTTGGGATGGCTGGCCGGCATCGGCATGCTGGCGATTCCCGGCGTCGGGCCGTTCATCGCGGCGGGTCCCATCGTGGCGGCGCTCGCAGGCATGGGCGCCGGTGGAGCCATCGGCGGCACGACCGGCGCGCTCATCGGCCTGGGAATTCCGGAGTATCAGGCGAAGCGGTACGAGGGGCGGATGCGGAAGGGCGGGATTCTGCTGTCGGTGCACGCCGACGATCAGGAGTGGGTGCGCAAGGGCAGGCAGATTCTCGAGCGCACCGGCGCCGAAGACATCTCCTCGACCGGTGAGACCAAGGGCGACTTCGGCAACGCGGACCGCCCGACCAGCCGACCCGAGCAGGTTGCCCCGGTCGCGGTCGTCAAGTCCTGAGGCGCTCCCACACGAGCACGGGCAGACGCATCGTGTCGGGAAGCGCCCTGTTCAATACAGGACAGACCCCTCGGGTTCGGACGCCTATCCTGTGGCTCTAAACGCATAGGCGGAGCTGTGGATCACCGCCGGTCCGAAGGAGAACGTCATGGTGAGCATCGTACTGGCGGATGACCACGCGATCGTGCGGCAGGGACTGCGCACGTTACTGGAATCGGATCCGCTGCTCGAGGTTGTGGGCGAAGCCTCGGATGGACGCGACGCGATCGAACTGGTCAAGCGGCGGAAGCCGGACATACTCATCGCCGATCTGATGATGCCGGGGGTGAACGGCCTGCAGCTCACGACCAGTGTCTCCCGCCTGAAGCTTGGCACCCGAGTCATCGTGCTGTCCATGTACCGGGACGATGCGTATGTACTCGAAGCCTTCAGAAACGGCGCGGCGGGCTATGTCGCCAAAGAGTCCGGCGGGGCCGAGCTCTTCCAGGCCATCCGGGAAACCCTGGCTGGTCGTTCCTAC
>DASTDQ010000218.1:0-5370 GCA_035710305.1 Vicinamibacterales bacterium
GGACTCTGGTTCGGACACCAGTTGCTGGCCGAGGCCCTCCTCTGCGTGACGCTGCTGTCGGCCGGGGCGGCTCTGGTCTTCTTCCTCGGCCTCGAGATATCCGGCGCTGTGTCGCTTGGAGCGATGGCGTCGTTCTTCGTCGTCGCCATTCTTCCCCGGTTGTACTCGTACCCGAAGATCATCGTTCCCGCCCTGGCCCTTCTGTTCCTGTGGCGCTACGTGGACCGGCCCGCGCCGGCGCGCCTGGCCGCAGTCGCGCTCGCGACCGCGCTGTCCTTTTATTCTCGATTCGACTACGGCATGTGGGTCGCCTTCGCCGTCGGCGCATCCCTGCTCGCACGGCATTGGCAAGCGTGGCGGCAACTGGCGACTGCGGCGATGCAGTACGCCTGCGTGGTCGTGCTCCTGTGCGGCCCGTACGTCGCGATGCAGGTGGCGATGGGGGGCGGACTCACCAGTGGACCCGGGAGCGGACGACTGGGACATCTGCTCAAGGGCGAGGACGTCGTGTCGCTCGGGTTGCCGAGCATCCCCTCGGAACGGCCGCTCCTGTGGTTCCGCCCGGCGGGTCCCCTGGCAACCGTCCGATGGGTCCCGAACATCACCGCAGAGAATCGACTGATGCTCGAGCGGCAATACTCATTGCGCATGGTGCGGGTCGTCGATGAACACGCCAGGCAGTACGTTCTGGTCGATCGGTCGCCGGCGACGCTCGCGCGTCTCATCGTCGATCCCTCGGTCGAAGCCACCACCAACATCGACGATCGGGGCGGCATCCTCCGGGAACCGCCGTGGTCGGTGCTGCGCCGCTGGCTTCGTGTGCCCGTTGTCGAATCTCCGCTTCTGAACCAGAACGACGCGATGATCTGGCTCTACGACGCGTTGTTTCTCACGCCGGTTCTTGCTGCCGCCGTGCTCGCGGTACGCGCCGCGAGGCGCCGCGCTGCGGAAGGAGAAACACCGAAGGTCCTGTCGGTCATCGTGCTCAGCGTCCTCTTCAACATCTTCCTCATTCGCGGGAATCTCGATTCGCACCTGCCCGACGTGATCGTGCCGGCCGCGCTGCTGTGGGCCTGGATGATGCGAGGCGCCTACCAGCAGTTGAAGGCCGGGGCGCCGGCGCGATTCGGCGTGGCGACCGTCGCCTTGGTGTTGCTGTGGCTCACCGTGGACGTCTACGCCGGGTCGGTGAATCAGCTGACGGCGAGCGATCTGTTTTCGACGCCGAGACAGGCCGCGAGGCGTCTCTACGGCACGATTCGCGATCTCCGGCGGGATCCGCTCGAGCAATTCGCGCCGCCCGGCGCCACCGGGTTGCGCGCGCTGACCCGGTACGTGAATCGATGCACCAGGGAGACCGACCGCCTGCTCGTGCTCGGGTATCAGCCGGAAATGTTCTTCTACGCCAATCGACGAATCGGCGGCGGCAACGTGGTCTACCAGGCGAACCTGGGCGCCGCGCCGCGGCAGCAGGCGACGATCGTCGCCCGGCTTCAACGCGAGAGCGTTCCGATTGTCATCCTTCCCGCCAATCGGGTGGCGGAGCTGGAGCAGGTGTATCCAATCGTGAAGGACTACGTGTACGAGCGTTACGAGCTCGCGCACGAATCGGGCTTCGGCGAGGACCGGCTCTTTCGCGTGCTCGTCGATCGGCGGGCGTCGTTCTCAACCGTCGATCCGGAGCTCGGCTTGCCCTGCTTCACGGGCTCGGCGGTCGCTGCGAGCGCCACTCCCTGATCCGCGGGGACCACGGGCTCCACGTGCCGAACTTGTGAATGTACAGAAGGCGAACATGCCTGAGATAGTTGAACTGCTCCTTGAGCGACAGCTTGCTCTTTCCGAGTGTTCGATCCGTGAAGTGGATCGGGATTTCGGCCACCGATCGGCACCGGCACTTCACGAGGAGCTCGAGGCAGATCTTGTATCCCACCGGATTGAACGCATGACCGGCTCTGAACGTCGACTGCCGCAGTGCAAAGAAGCCACTCATCGGGTCGTGCAACGTCGTCAGCGGCGCAGCCAGCCATGTGGCGACGCGGCTGTTGATCCATCGGAAGAGTCCCCAATCGTCGTCGGTGGAGCCGCCTTCGACGAAACGGGATCCCACGGCCATGTCCGCGCCTTGCCTCAACGCGTCGATCAGCTCGGGGATTTTTTCCGGCGGATGACTCAGGTCGGCGTCCATCACGACCAGGACGTCGCGCCCTGACCGGCCGAGGCCGTCGAGAACGGCCTTGCTCAACCCTTTTTCCCCCGTCCGCACGACGACGTGCACCCAGTCGAGAGCCAGGGCCCGGACGCGTTCAACCGTCCCGTCGCGGCTGTCGTCGTCCATGAAAAGGAGTTCGAGATTCAGGTGAGTCGCACGGCGCACCGCGTCTACGCGTTCGACCAGGGGGGAGATGTTTTCCACCTCCCGCAGGGTCGGCACGACGACCGTCACGCTCCATTCGCCCGCAGTGCTCATTCCTGTGGCCTGAGCCCTGAGGCCTTCTTAGTAGCGATACTCGTCCGGTGGTCGCTTCTTCGGCACGCGTCTGAGCTTGTAGTACTGGCAGTCCACGCACCACGCTTCGGGGTCGAACCCCGCGGTGCCTGCGTACGGCTTCACCTCGCGATGCGTGCAGAACGCGGCGTTTCCTTCCTCGGCCGGCTGCTGCCAGCGGCAGGAATTGAATCGTGCGAGCCCGGCCGGCTGCGGCGGCGCGGGAGCGGCCGCCGACTGATCGCCGGGCGGATCGGCCGGCGGATCGACGGGCGGGTCATTGAAGTTGGACGCCAACGGCTTTCTCCAGCGCGCGCAGGGCGCGTATCTCTTCGGGGGCGACCAGCGTCAACGCGTTGCCAGCCGCCTCGGCGCGCCCGGTTCGTCCGACGCGGTGCACGTACGCCTCCGGCGTGTCGGGCACCTCGTAGTTGACCACGTGGGCGATCCCGTCGATGTCGAGCCCGCGGGCCGCGACATCAGTGGCCACCAGCACGGGATACGTCCCCGTCCGGAAGCCCTCGACTGCCGCCATCCGCTGCTGCTGCGTTCGATCGGCGTGCAGCGATGCCGCGCGAATGCCCATCCCGCTCAGCCGCTGCGCGAGGCGCTCGGCGCCGATTTTCGTCCGGCAGAAGATGAGGACCGGCCCCGTCGCGTCGTGTTTCAGCCAACGGGCGAGCCATTCCGTCTTCTGCCCTGCGGCAATCGTCTGCACGTTGTGCGAGATCGTCTGCGCCGGGCCGCCGCGGCGCCCGACCTGGATGTAGTCGGGCTCTCGCAGGAACTCGGTCGTGAGCTTGAGGACCTCGCCCGGCATCGTTGCCGAGAACAGCAGCGTCTGACGCGACGCCGGCAGGGCCGAGAGAATCCGCTGGACGTCCGGCCAGAAGCCCATGTCCAGCATGCGATCGGCTTCGTCGAGCACGAGGACCTCGAGGCCGGAGAAATCGATGGACGCGTGCCGCATGTGATCCATCAACCGTCCGGGTGTCGCGACGACGATGTCCACTCCGGCGCGGAGCGCGCGCTCCTGCCCGTCCATCGGCACGCCGCCAAATACCGCCACGCTCGAGATGGCCGTGTGGTAGGTCAGTCCCTGAACCTGGTCTTCGATCTGCACCGCCAGCTCGCGCGTCGGCGCGAGGATGAGCGTGCGCGTGCGCGGCGGCTGCGGCGCCGGCTCGTTGAGGAATCGCTGGAGAATCGGCACCAGGAAGGCCGCCGTTTTTCCAGTGCCGGTTTCGGCGCTCGCGATGACGTCGCCGCCGGCGAGCGCGAGCGGAATCACGCCGCTCTGAACCGGCCGCGTCTCCTCCCACCCAAGGTCGCGGATGCCGCTCAGCAGGCGCGCGTCCAGCGAGAGCGCGTCGAAGCGGATCGGCGAAGGATCGAATGGCGCCGGCTCGTAGGCGAGCGCCACCGGCTCGGGCGCGTTCGCCACGATGGATCTCGGTCCCCGGCGACGTGGCGGGCGTCCTCGGCCGCGGCGTGTCTGTGGTGATGTGGAGCCGTGCTTGATCAATGGGATGGCTTATCTGGCGCGGAACGTGATGATGCCCCTGACCGGGTCATACGGGCTGACGCCCACAGTCACGCGATCACCTGGAACGACTTTGATTCGGAAGCGGCGCATCCGGCCGCTCAACTGTGCGAGTACTTCATGCCCGGCATCGCACTGCACACGGTACAGCCCACCCGAGTGCACGGCGACTACTGTTCCCTGCATGTCGATCAGATCGTCTTTGCTCAATACCCCATCCTTGCGGTCGGTGACGGGCTCGTGGCGACCCCGTGACTGGTTGGCTGTGTCCGGGCGCGCTGGGGCGCGCTCAGGGCAGCAATCAGGGTGCCACACTGGCAAGCATCATGCAAGTTATGCACGTTCAGCGGTTAGAAGACGCAACTACAGGGCGCGAACGGCCTCCTCGACCGTCGAAGCCATCGCCGCGTAGTCGTCGCCGCGCAGGCGAATCGGGGCGCCAAATGCCACGCGCACACGGCCCGGGCGGGCGAAAGTGCCCTGGACGGGAAGGACACGATTGACGCCCTCGATGCGGACCGGGACGATGGGGATGTCGAGCCGGGAGCCAATCATGCCGATCCCGCCCCGGAAGGGCAGGATGCCCCCGTTCGACCGCTCGCCCTCGGGGAAGATCAGGATCGACCACCCCTTGCCCGTCAGCTCACCCATGTATTTCAACGTCTGCCGGGCGCCCGCCTCCCGCTGCGGCAGCGGAAACGCGTTGAAGTAAAAGGCGGCCAGGTAATAGTTGAGCGAGTTGGTAAACCTCTCGCGCCAGGAGAATGCCGCGGGGAAGAAGTGGGCTTTGAAGAACTCCTTGGCCATTGCCGGCGCCACGCGCGCCCGCCATCGTCCCGGCATCGAGGCGAGGATGACCGGCACGTCCATGTGGCTCTGATGGTTCGACGCGAAGACGACGGGGCCGTCGAGGCCGCGCAGGTGTTCGAGCCCCTCGACGCGGATGTGCGCGAACACGCGGGCCATGGGGAGAATCCATGTGGCCTGCGACACGCGCCGGACCAGGCGGACCGGCCACGTCCGATTCCACTGCGGAAACTCCACCGGCTCCTCGAGCGGCTCGCTTGGCGACGCGCCCTCGATGAGCTGCTTCAGGTCGCCGACGCTCGCGGCTTCGGAAAAGCGTCCCTCGTCGAGCCGCGTCTGGAAACGATCCTCGATTGCCACCATCAGCTCGACGCGTTCGAGCGAGCTCAGGCCAAGCTCGTCGAGCGTCGTCGCGCCGCCAATCGAACGCCCGTGGGCGAACCGCGAGACCAGCGCTTCGAGCGAATCGCCCCCTGTGGCCGCGGATGGCGCCCCGCCTGAACGAACCCAGTCCCGAATGGCGCTCCGCTTCAGC
>DASTDQ010000219.1:0-2464 GCA_035710305.1 Vicinamibacterales bacterium
GACCCCGGTCTGGTGTTCCCCATCTTCCAGTATCAGCTTCGCACCGCACAGCGCTATACGACGCTCTCCACCATGCTCTGGGCGCGGCATGATCTGTCCGATCGCGTCTCGCTTGCCTACCTCGGCGGCGTGAGTTTCCAACGCACGACGCAGGAGATCGAGTTCGAGTTCCAGCCGGTTGCGACTCTGCCTCCAGGTCTGACGTTTCCGACGATCTATCCGTTGGCGACGAAGACTGTGACCTATCGCGCGGGCCCGGTCGCAGGCATCGAAGGGCGCATCTGGCTGACCGATCAGGTGCACCTCGTGCCCGGCGTCCGGCTGCACGGCCTCGACGGTGGATGGCTGGTGCGTTCGACCGTCGGTCTCGGCTGGAGTTTCTGAGAACTCCCAACTCCCAACCTCCGACTCCCAGGGTGGTGGCTGCAGCCCGATGAAGCGTCGATATCTCGCGACTCTCGTGGCGGCCGGTTTCCTGACAGCGGTGACGTCGGTCGATGCTCAGTCGCCGTCACGGAATGAGGTGCTCAAACGTGTCGCCGATTACGTGAAGCGCTTCGTCGATGTCTTCGGCAACGTCGTGGCAGAGGAGGAGTACGTTCAGCATTTTCGAGGTGAGAGCGAACGGCGCCGCCTGAAATCCGATTTCCTGCTCGTCGCGTATCCAGGAAACACGACCCTGGTGATGACGTTCCGCGACGTGCTCGAAGTCAACGAAAAACCTGTTGGCGGGAAGGACGAACGGATGACGCGGCTGTTTCTGCAGCCGTTTGACGACGCCGTTCGCCGCGCGCGCGAGATACAGAGCGACGGATCACGCCAGAGCCTCGGGAAGAGCCCTCTGGCCGATCCATTGGCCGTCCTGGGCTTCCTGCAGGAGTTCTACCAGAAGGATTTTCATTTCTCGCTTGGCGGGCGGGCGAGATCGCTCGGTCCCGATATCCGCGAGCTGTCTATGGTCCGCGTCGTGATCGGGCCGAGACTCTCGCAGCGGCCGTTTCGGGCACGCGCGTGGGTCTCGGAAATCACCGGTGAAGTCGTGAAGACCGAACTGAACTTTCAACGGCTGACGACCACGACCTTCAGATCGGATCCGCGATTCCAGATCCACGTTCCGGCCGAGATGAACGACGAGAATCCGCTCGGTCGGAACGGTACCGTGCTGGGAACGGTGACGTACGGGAATTCTCGACGGTTTGAGGTTCGCACCGAGTCGGCCGTTGCCGCGCCTAATCCGTAGGGCGGTTAATGGGGTCGGGAGTCATTTTCCGTAGGCAGGGAAAATGACTCCCGACCCCATTTAACGCCTCTCGATCTTGATCGTCTGGATGACGACGTCTTTCACCGGCCGGTCGCGCGGGCCGGTCTTCGTGGCGCCGATCTTCTCGACGACGTCCATGCCGCTGTCGACCTCACCGAACACGGAGTGCCTGTTGTCGAGGTGGGGCGTCGGGCCGAGCGTGATGAAGAACTGCCCCCCGTTGGTGTTCGGACCGCGATTGGCCATCGACAGGATTCCCGCCTTGACGTGGCGCAGCGAGGGGTGGAATTCGTCCGCGAACTCGTAGCCCGGACCGCCGATGCCCTGCCCGAGGGGGTCGCCCCCCTGGATCATGAATCCCGCGATCACGCGGTGAAAGATGATGCCGTCGTAGTACCGCTGCTTCACCTTCCGGTTCGTGCGGGGGTCGGTCCACTCCTTGGTGCCCTCCGCCAGACCCACGAAGTTGGCCACCGTGTTCGGCGCTTCCTTGTCGAACAGGCGGACGGTGAACGCGCCCTCGCTCGTCACGAACTCTGCAAATACGGCCACGGCGACTCCCAGGTTAGATGGTGGCCACTGAGCATACAATTTTTCGATCGTCCGATGCCGCCTAAGACCGCGTCCGCCGCCCTCGTCGGCGCCATTCTGGGAGTCGCTGCGCTGCTCGCGTGGCAGCAGCTCGGACCCGGAACCGCGACGCGCGGCGGACACGAGGCAACGCCGCCCCCAACCGGCGCGGCGCCTTGCCCGGCATTCAACCAGTCGCCGCTCGCCACCAACTACCTCGAGAACCTGCACGGCATCGAGATCGGCGCCTCGACGCAGAACTCCTTTCGCCTGAAGCGGTCCATCAACGTCGATTTCTCTGACGAGCAGGGAGGCTTGTGGCAGGACAAGAACTGCGAGCCGGCAACCGTGAACATCGTCGCCTTCGGAGACGACCTGCCGTTCAAGGACGAGGCGCTCGACTACGTGCTGTCATCTCACGTCATCGAGCATTTCTACGACCCGGTGAAGGCGTTACGGGAGTGGCACAGGGTGATCAGGCCAGGCGGGTATATCTTCATCATCGCTCCCCACAAGGACAGGACGTTCGACAAGTCCCGCGAGGTCACGCCGGTGGCGGAGTTGATCGACCGGTCGACGGGCAAGCTCACGATTGCGGATTACGTGAGGGCCATCGACCTCCCGAAGGTGGAA